>JAJDAI010000949.1 GCA_029261955.1 Deltaproteobacteria bacterium
TCGACGAGATCATCAGCAGATCGCGGCGCCCCGAGCTCGCCAGGTTCCGCTGGGCGGCGCGCAGACTCAGGTAGGTGCCGGTGAGGTTGGTGCCGACGAGATCGTCCCAGCGGTCGTCGTCTCCGGGCTCGTTGGCGCCGCCCAGGCCGGCGTTGGCCACGAAGCCGTGCAGCGGCCCGAGCTCGGCGGCGGCGTGATCGATCGCCGCGTCGATGCCGCTGCGCTCGCGGATGTCGACCGCGTGCACGACCACGGCGGGGGCGCCGGCTTCCCGGGCGGCGGCTTCCGCCTCGCGCAGGAGCGCCTCGCGGCGGCCGAAGAGGCTCAGGCGCGCGCCCTCGGACGCGAGCCGGGTCACGATCGCCAGGCCGATGCCCGTGCCCGCGCCGGTGATGCCGATGTGCCGATCTGTTTGCCGTCCTCGCATGCGCGGCATTGTGAAGCCCAGCCCGCGGGCCAGCAAGGACGACGGCCCGTCCAGGCTGGATGACTGAGGTACCATCGCGCCCTTTGGAGGACGCGATGCCGAGCAATCCGACGTACTGGGACTACCTCCACCTGCCCGAGCTGCTGGACCTGCAGGGCGGGCTCGAGGGCGACGAGGACCAGCTGCTGACCGATGAGCTGCACTTCATCGTGGTGCACCAGGTGTTCGAACTCTGGTTCAAGCTCGTCCTGCGTGAGCTGCGGTTGGCCCGGGACCACATGGCGGCCCCGGAGGTCCCCGAAGAGCACGTGCCCCACGTCGTGCACCACCTGCGGCGCGTCGCGCAGATCGTCCACCTCTGCGCGAGCCAGTTCGCGATCATGGAGACCCTGACCCCCCAGGATTTCCTGGCCTTTCGCGACAAGCTGATCCCCTCGTCGGGCTTCCAGTCCTTCCAGATGCGTGAGCTCGAGGCGGTGCTGGGCCTGGACCCGGCCCAGCGCGTCGACTCCGGTTTCGGCGACCCGATGGCCGCCATCCGCAAGTTGGGCGAGGGCAGCCCCGGTGGCGCGCTCGCCGTGGCGCACCTGGACCGGGCCAACGCGGAGCAGAGCGTGCGCGCGGCGGTGCACGACTGGCTGTACCGCACCCCGATCCACGGCTCGTCCCCCGGCGATCCGGATGACGACGCGGTGGTGGCGGGCTTCGTGGAGGCCTACATGGACTCCGCCGCGGTGCGGGCCGAAGCGACCCGGGCTCGCCTGGTGGATGCCGGCGTGATGGAAGCCGAAGCGGCCGAGCGCAAGTTCGCCTCGTCGCTGGCCCAGAACCGGGCCTTCATGCGGGCCGAGGGCGTCGAGGACGGCGGTCGCACCCGGCGCCTGCGCGCGGCCATCCTCTTCATCGAGTCCTACCGCGAGCTGCCCCTGCTGGCCTGGCCGCGGGCCCTGCTCGACATCATCGTCGAGGTGGAGGAGGCGCTCGTGCTCTTCCGCAGCCGCCACGCGCGCATGGTCGAGCGGATCATCGGGCGGCGCGTGGGCACCGGCGGCTCGGCGGGCGTCGACTACCTCGACAAGACGACGAAGTACCGGATCTTCACCGAGCTCTGGGCGGTGCGGACCGTGCTGCTGCCTCGCTCCGCGGTGCCCCCGCTGGAGGGCGGAAGCACCTACGGCTTCGCGCAGCCGGAAGCC
This sequence comes from Deltaproteobacteria bacterium, assembly GCA_029261955.1. Lineage (GTDB taxonomy): Bacteria > Myxococcota_A > UBA796 > UBA9615 > UBA9615 > CALCXL01. The sequence goes on from JAJDAI010000949.1 coordinate 1,624, forward strand.
CCATGAGCGCGCTCGCGGGCAAGCGGGCCCTGGTCTGCGGGGCCTCGGGAGGCATCGGCCGGGCCACGGCGCTGGCCTTCGCGGAGGCGGGGGCGCAGGTCATCGGCCTGGCGCGCTCGGCCGACAAGCTGGAGACGCTGCGGGCGGCGGGCATCGAGCCGTTGGTGGCCGATCTGCAGGACCGCGCTGGCCTCGCGGCCGCCCTGGAGCCCTGGCTGGACCAGCCGATCCACATCCTCGTCAACAACACGGGCGGCCCCAAGGGGGGGCGATTGCTGGACACGGACGCGTCGGACTTCCTCGCCCCCTTCGAGCGGCACGTGCTGGCGGCCCACCAGCTGGTCCGGGCGCTGGTCCCCGGCATGCAGGCGGCGGGCTACGGGCGGATCCTCAACGTGGTCAGCACCTCGGTCTACGAGCCCATCCCCAACCTGGGCGTCTCCAACACCATCCGCGCGGCGGTGGCCGGCTGGGCGAAGTCCCTGAGCCGCGAGCTGCCCCCGGGCGTGACGATCAACAACGTGCTGCCCGGCTTCACCGACACGCCTCGGCTGGAGGCCCTGGGTGCGGCCCGAGCGGGGCGTGATGGCAGCTCGCTGGACGAGGTCCAGGCCGCCTGGATGAAGGACGTGCCCGAAGGCCGCCTGGTGAGGCCCGAGGAGACGGCCGCGATGCTGCTCTTCCTCGCTTCGCCCGCCGCGGCCATGGTGCGCGGGCAGTCCATCGCCGTGGACGGTGGCCGGCTCCGGTCGATCTAGGAGGACCCCATGGACTTCGACATCTTCTTCTCGATCAGCCAGACGCCCACGGTCGACGGCTTCCCCAGCGAAGCCCAGATGTTCCGCAACTTCTTCGAGCAGGTGCAGGCGGCGGACCGCCTCGGCTTCGGCGTGGCCTGGATCGCGGAGAGCCACCTCAGCTCCGAGGTGCAGAAGGGCAACCGGCGCCCGGTCATCCCGCACTGGAAGGGCGAGGTCGGCCTCAACGCGGACTTCCTCCAGCTGGCGCAGGCGGTCTTCGCCCGCACGCAGCGCATCGAGTGCGGCGCGGCGGTGATGAACGTGCTGTGCATGGGCGGACCGGTCGCGCACGCCGAGCGCGTGGGGGTCTTCCTCAACCTGCATGGCCTCGACCCCGCCGAGCGGCGCCGCATCCACGTGGGCTTCGCGGCGGGGCGCTTCCAGTTCATGAACGAGGCCTCGGGCATCGTGCCGCGCGACGAGGTGGAGGTGGCAGCCTGGCTGGCCCTGAAGGGCCTGATCTTCCGCGAGGCGACGGAGATCTTCCTGCGCCTGCTGCGGGGAGACACCTTCGGCTCGGACGAGGTCGCCAGCTACGAACCCACCCGCGCCAACTTCCGCTCCGACGCCGACTGGGAGCGGGTCCAGGAGGTCGCGATGGCTCGCGACGCCCTCGGTGCGGCCCCGGACTCGGTGCCCGTGGCTCGCCGCTGGACCTTC
>JAJDAI010000950.1 GCA_029261955.1 Deltaproteobacteria bacterium
GGGCGAGCTGGTGGGGCTCGGGGGCAAGCTCGGGGGAGCCCCCCCGGCCATCGTGGCGCTGTTCCGGAGCTCCGCGCCGCTGACGCGCAGCTCGATCCGCAAGGCGGTCGGTCCCGGCGCGACCGACGACCAGGTCGTCGAGGCCTGGCTCCTGCTGCTCGGGGCGAGGGTCGGCGAGCTGTACCTCGAGAAGGGAGCCCGCGCCGCGCAGCGCTGGCTGGAGCGGCAACTGCCCCGCATCGAGCGGGAGCTGATCCCCCTCGACATGCATCGCGAGGCCGGCTGGAACGGCCTCGGCGCACCCTGATCCCGCCGGATACACTGCGGCGCCTTGTCGAAGCTGAAGACCGATCTGGACGGCCTGCCCACGAGCCCCGGCGTCTACCTGATGAAGGGGGCGCGCGGCGAGGTCCTGTACGTGGGCAAGGCGGTCGACCTGCGCGCCCGGGTCAAGCAGTACTGGGCCAACCAGGAGCGCGGGGACGGCCGCTTTCACGTCGCCTTCCTGGTGCCGCGCATCCGCGAGGTCGAGGTCCAGGTGACGGCGTCCGAGCGCGAGGCGCTCATCCTCGAGAACACGCTCATCAAGCGGTTCCAGCCTCGCTACAACGTGAAGCTCAAGGACGACAAGACCTGGCTGTCGCTGCGCCTGCCCGTGCAGGACCCCTGGCCCCGGGTGACGCTGGTGCGCCGCTGGAAGGACGACGGCGCCCGCTACTACGGGCCCTACCTCGACGAGGTGAACGCCCGCCAGGTGCTCAAGCTGCTGACCCGCACCGTGCCCCTGCGCACCTGCTCGGACGCCGTCTTCAAGGCCCACAGCGTGCGCCCCTGCATCGAGTACCAGATGGGTCGCTGCGCGGCCCCCTGCGCCGGGATCGTGGACCAGGGCGGCTACGCCCAGCTGGTGGACGAAGCGAAGCTGCTCCTGGAGGGCCGGAACAAGGAGCTCGTCAAGCGCCTGGGCGACCGCATGCAGAGCGAAGCCGAGGCCCTGCGCTACGAGGGGGCGGCGCGGATCCGCGACGGCATCCGCCTCATCGAGCGCATCGGCGAGCGGCAGGTCGCGCAGAAGGACCCGGGCCAGAAGGACCGCGACGTCTACGGCCTGCACCGGGTGGGCGAGCTGGCCGCCGTGGCGCTCGTGCCCATCCGGGAGGGGCGGATGCAGCACGCCCGCGCCTTCCTCTTCCGGGACCTGGCGGAGGAGGACGGAGAGCTGATCGGCCGGCTCGTCAGCCAGCTCTATTCGCCGACGGTGCCCCCGCCGCCCGAGATCCTCGTGCCCTGCGCCGTGCCCGACGCCGAGCTGCGCGCGGAGCTGCTCGGCGAGGTGGCGGGCCGCAAGGTCGCGATCCGGCAGCCGCAGCGGGGCGATGGCAAGCGCCTGCTCGACATCGCGCTCGAGAACGCGAAGGTCCGCTTCCAGGCCGCGCACAGCAAGACCGAGCGCGCCGAGCAGGCGCTGCTGGCCCTGAAGAAGGCGCTGCGCCTGCCGACTTTGCCCCGGCTCATCGAGTGCTACGACAACTCGAACATCCAGGGCACCGATCCCGTCGGCGCCATGGTGACCTTTCGCGACGGGCGGCCCTGGAAGACCGGATACCGCATCTTCCGCATCCGCACCGTGGTGGGCTCGGACGACTACGCCACCATGCGCGAGGTCCTGAGCCGACGCTTCAAGCGCGCGCTGGATGGAGCGGAGGGCTGGGAGCTGCCGGACCTGCTCGTCATCGACGGCGGGCGCGGGCAGCTGTCGATGGTCGAGGCCGCCTGCCGCGACTGCGGGGTGGCCGTGATCGGCCCGGACGGCGAAGTCCCCGACGGGCCCTCCATCCGCCTCATCGGCATCGCGAAGCCCCGCGAGGGTGAGCCCAGCGACAAGATCTACGAGGCGGGGCGCGCCAACCCGGTCGGCGGCCTGCGGCCCAACTCCCCTGCCCTGCACCTGCTCCAGCAGGCCCGCGACGAGGCCCACCGCTTCGGCGTCCTACACCACCGCAAGCAGCGCAAGAAGCGCACGCTGACCTCGGAGCTGGACGGCGTCACCGGGATCGGCGCGGTGCTGCGCAAGCGCCTGCTCACCCACTTCGGCTCGGTCTCGCGGCTCAGGAAGGCCACCGTCGAGGACATCGCGGCGGTGCCCGGCGTCGGCGGCACCCGCGCCGAGCGCATCCACGAGGCGATGACCAAGGGGACCTGAGCCCACGAAATGGGCTGAGTGGGGTCAGACCCCAGCCGGCCCGCGAAGGCTCATTCGCCGTCGGTGCGCTCGTCCCCGGTGCAGGCACCCGCGTACTGCACGTCCCAGCCGAAGCACTTGGCCGCGCAGGAGTTGTCGTAGGTGCTGTCGTCGGTGCCGCAGACGGGCTGGTACTCGTCCGGGCAGTGGCGCTCGCAGTCTTCCTCGGGGGTGAGGCAGGCGCTCAGGAGCAGGGCCAGGAGCAGGAACCTCACGAGGCCCCCGGGAGGCTCAGCTCCCCGCGCAGGGGGGTGCACATCAGGCGGCGGACGTCGGTCACGTTGAGGCCTTCCCGTTCGAGCAGGTACGACAGCTTGGCAAGCGCACACTCCGCCGTCATGTCAAAGCCGGTGGTGACGCCCGCCAGCGCGAGCGAAGCCCCGACCTCGTACTGACCCAGGTCCACCGCGCCGCGCGAACACTGCGACACGACGACCACAACGACGCCGCGATCGGTCGCTTCGCGGATGGCGGCGAGCAGCTCGGGGTCCTTGTTGGGGGCGTTGCCGGTGCCGAAACACTCCAGCACCAGGCCCTGGAGGGGCGGCGCCAGCAGGCTGCGCAGGGTCTTCGCCTGCACCCCGGGGAACAGCCGGAACGCGCCGACCACCGACCGGCCGAGCGTCGCCACGTGCAGGCCGCCCGTGCCCCGGTCGTCGGGCCCGCAGAGCATCTCGCGGTGCAGGTTGATGACCACGCCGACGTCGCCCAGGTCCCGCAGGTTGGGCGAGTCGAAGGCGATGTAGGAGGACGTGTCCGTCTTCGTGGCGCGGTTGCCGCGGAGCAGCCGGCCGTTGAAGTAGATGCAGACCTCGGGGATGTCGCTGGTGCCCGCGAGCAGGAGCGACGTCGTGAGGTTCTCGCGCGCATCGGTGCGCGGGTGCACCAGCGGCAGCTGCGCGCCGGTGAGGATGACGGGCTTCTGCAGCCCCTCGAGCATGAACGACAGCGCCGAGGCGGTGTAGGCCATGGTGTCGGTGCCGTGGATGACCACGAAGCCGTCGAAGTCGTCGTACCAGGCGAGCACGGCGCCTGCGATCCGCTCCCACTCCGATGGGCCGACGTTGCTGCTGTCCAGCAGCTCGCGGAACTCGACGAGGTCCCACTCGGGGAGCTCGGGATCCTTCAGCTCGGGCAAGGTCTCCAACAGGCCGGCGAGGAGATCGCTCTCCGGGCGCCAGTTGCCGTCACGCCGGACCATGCCCAGCGTGCCACCTGTGTGGATGATCTTGACCCGAGGCACGGTCCCTCGCTCCCCGGGCTCGGGACTACTTGCCGAAGGTCGCGCGGATGTAGGCCAGCGCGTCGCTGCGCTGGGTCTCGTCCAGCTGGGCCTTCCACGAGATCATCGTGGTGCCGGGGATGCCGTCCTCGATGCTCTTGAGCAGGAGCGCATCGGACTTCGCCATGCGCTCCTTGTCGTCGACGAAGTTCGCCGCGAGGGCGCCGTTCATGCCCTTGCCGTCGGCCTGGTGGCAGGCCATGCAGTAGGTGCTGTAGACCTTCTCACCGGCAGCGGCGTCACCGGCCGGAGCAGCGGGCTCGGCGGCGGCGACGGGCTCAGCCTTCACGGCCTCGGCCTTCACGGGCTCGGCCTTGGCGGGCTCGGCGGGGGCGGGGGTCGACTCGCTGCCACCGCAGGCGGCCAGGAGAAGGAGGGAGAAAAGCAGGGAAAGACGCATCAAGAAGCTCCTCGAGCCGGGTTCGCTGCGGTCTCTACTCCGAAGCGAGGTTCGCTGCAAGCAGCTCAGCGGCTCATCAGCGCCGCGAGCCGCTTCACGCCGCGCTCCACGACGTCCGGCGGCGCGGAGGTGAAGCACACGCGTACGCGGGTCCCGTAGTTGTGCCCGCAGGAGGTGCC
>JAJDAI010000096.1 GCA_029261955.1 Deltaproteobacteria bacterium
CGAACCCGGCGCGCGACCTCGGCGCCGCGCATGCCGTAGGTGTCGCCCAGCAGGGTCGCGATGTCGGGTTCGATGCAGGCACCGCCCACGTCCGCGATGTGCTCGGCGACGCGCTCGTGGTCGTCGTCCGCGGGCCAGCTGACGCCGCCCGGCAGGGGCTCGTCGTCGGTGCGCGCATCGTTGAGCTTGCGCAGCAGCTGCCCGCGCAGACGCAGCATCTTGACCGCGGTGTCCACGACCTCCTTCGACATGAGCCGGTAGGTGGTGAGCTTGCCGCCGGCGATCGTGATCAGCCCGTCCTCGCCCACCACGATGCGGTGCTCGCGGCTCACGGCGGACTCGTCGACCTCCTCGCCCTTCTCGGGCGGGCGCATCAGGGGGCGCAGGCCCGCCCAGGTGCAGGTGACGTCGGCGCGGGTGATGTGCTCCTCGGGGAAGTAGTGCTCCAGCGTGTCGATGAGGTAGTCGACGTCGGCCTTCTCGGCGCGCACGGCGGCGGGATCGCCGTCGTAGTCGGTGTCCGTGGTGCCCACGTAGGTGACGTCCCCCCAGGGGATCGCGAAGAGCACGCGGCCGTCCTTGGGGTGGAAGCAGACGACGGCGTGGTTCACCGGCAGGCGCGCGTGCGGCACGACGATGTGGATGCCCTTGGTGGGCCGAAGCAGCGGCATCGTCTCGGCCGCCTCGCTCAAGCCGATCGTCGCGTCGGTCCAGGGGCCGGTGGCGTTGATGGCGACGCTCACCTCCACGGTCTTGCGCTCGCCGGTGAACATGTCCTCCAGCACCACCCCGACGATGGAGCCGTTCTTGTCCTTGTCGAAGCCGATGGCCTTCGTCCAGGTGGCGATGATCGCCCCCGACTCGGCCGCGCCGAGCGCGCTCTCGAGCGTGAGGCGCGCGTCGTCCGTGGAGCAGTCGTAGTAGAGCGGCGCGCCGCGCAGACCGTCTTGGCGGAGCGTGGGCTCCTCCTCGGCGACGTGCTTCGGCTTGAGCTTCCGGTAGCGCTGTGGGCTGCGGAAGAGCGAGAGGCCCTCGTAGAGCACCATGCCCGCGGTGATGGTCGTGAGCTTGCGCCGGTCGCCCTTGTAGACGGGGAACAGGAAGCCCAGCGGGTTCACCAGGTGGGGCGCGATGTCCATGAGGATGCGCCGCTCGCTCACCGCCTCGAAGACGAGGGAGAACTCGAGCTGCTCGAGGTAGCGCAGCCCGCCGTGCACGAGCTTGCTGGAGCGGGAGCTGGTGCCCGACGCGAGGTCGGCCATCTCCACCACGGCCACCTTCAGGCCCCGACGCGCGGCGTCGCGGGCGATGCCGGCGCCGTTGATGCCGCCGCCCACCACCAGAAGGTCTACGCGCCCTCCGAGGCGCTCCCACATCTCTTGTCGGGTCGGCATCGCTCCTCCAGTGAAGGGCGAAACCGTATCACCGGGGGGCAGCCGCCGCAGCGGCGCTCGTGGCTAGTTCTCGCTGAGCCAGGTCTCGGTGTTCTGGAGGCCCTCTTCGGTGCCGTCCGCGACCTCGCCGATCAGGAAGTCGTCCTGCAGCGTGTTGCCGAGCGACGAGCTGCCCCAGAGCGCGTTGTAGCGCAGGGTCGTGTCGCCGTCGGAGATCCAGATGCCCATGCCGTACCACTGGTCGATGGTGTCGGTGCCCGGGGCTTCCTCGCTGTACTGCTGCTCGGTCCAGGAGCGGGACCAGAGCATCGTGCCGCCGCCGTCGTCCTCGGAGATGTCCACGCGGCGGAACTCCTTCTCCTGGATGTACTCGAGGTCCAGCAGCAGGTTGGAGCGGTAGATGGTCTCGCGGGCGTCCAGCGTGTCGCAGCTGCCGTCGACAAAGCAGTCCTCGTCCGTCAGGAACTCGCGCTCGTAGCTGGCGGAGCTCACCGGCTCGACGGGCGTCTGGTCGGTCAGCTTCAGCACGCGGCCGTGGTCATCGAAGTCGTAGGCGCTGCGCATGGCCACCGCGACCGGCAGCTGAAGCGCCGGGTCGGCGCCGTCCCAGCCCGCCACGCCGCCGAAGTCATCGCCTTCGAGGACGGGCAGGCCCCAGGTGCGGTTGGGCTCGTCGTCCGTGCCCCGGTCCGTGGACGGGTCCAGCGAGCCGTCGCTGTCCACGTCGTTCAGGAAGTCGCGCATGTTGTTCGCCGCGACGGCCAGGACGGCGACATCCTCGCTGTTCAGGTTGGCGAAGAGGAACAGGCTGAGCTCGCTGAGGTCCGTCGGGGCCTCGGGCGGGGGCTCGGCGCAGCCGGTGAGCAGGAGGGCGATGAGCAGGGGCAGGGTTCGCATGGCCGCGACCATAGCGATCTTCGCGCGCGAGTCCAGACAGGAAGAAGAGCCAGCGCGTCGCAGGCTTTGCGGCCTGCGAATCAGCGGCTGATGTCGTCGAGCTTCAGCTTCGTGATCCGCCCCAGTCGGCCCAGCGCCTTGAGGTTCATCTTGTCGAGGTCGCCCACCACGACCAGCGTGAAGGGGCCCTCGCGCTGCGCCTTCGTCCAGGTCGCGAGCTCGGGCAGGGTCGGCGGCCGCAGGGCCTTGAGGCGCTCGGTGCGCGGGTCTTCGGTGAAGCCGCGGACCCGCCAGGCCTCCGCCGTCCAGCCCACCCGCTGAAACGGGATGCGGTCGCTGCGCAGGGTCTCCAGCGCCGAGGCCTTGGAGCGGCTCCAGCGGGCCGCGTCGTCGGGCTCGCCCCGGACCAGCTCGACCAGCAGCTTCGCCACCTCGGCCGCCTTGTCTGGCTGCGTGCCGACGGACGCGTAGAGCAGATCCTCGTCCCCGGGCCGGGCCCCTGCCCTCGCGCCGCCGTGGGCGGAGTAGGCCATGCCGCGCGCCTCCCGGATCTCCTGGAAGACCAGGCCGGCGCTGCCGCCCAGGTACTCGCTGAGCAGCCTCCGCATGGCGTGGTTGTCCTCGGACCAGGGCTCACCCGGCATCAGAAGGTGCACCGCGGCCTGCGCGGAGTCGTGATCCAGCACCAGCACCCGCGAGCGCCGGGGGCGCACGTACTCGACCGCCGGCTGCTCGGCCGGGTCGACGTAGTCCAGGTCGGGGCGGGCCAGCAGGCGGAGCAGCTCGAACTCGCCGTGCGGGCCGGTGTAGACGACCGTCCGGCGGGTGCGCAGCAGCTCGTTGGTGAGGGCGGCGAGGTCGGCGTCGACCAGGGACGCGATGGCCGCCTCGTCGGGCAGGCCCAGGTAGCTGCTGTCCTCGCCGCGCAGGCCCCAGGCGTAGGCCGCGCCCACGGACCAATCGCGCTTCGTGCGCATCTGGGCGCGCCGGAGCAGCGCGTCGTCGAGCACGGGCTTGCGCTCCTCGGCCGAGATCTCGGGCGAGGTCAGCCTCTGGTTGAGCAGCGCGAAGAGGGGCGGGAGGCTGGCCTGCGGACCGCGCAGCGTGATGTCGAGGGTGCGCTGCCCGCAGCTGACGTTCAGGTCCCCCGCGAGCGCGTGCAGCACCGCCTCGAAGGCCGTGCGGTCCATGTCGGGCGTGCCCGCGCGTCCCCACAACGACATGGCGTGGCACAGCGTCGGGTCCTGCTCGCGGCCGCGGTACCAGCGGAAGGTCAGCGAGAAGAGATCGTCGTAGGGGTTCTTCGTGACGAAGAGCGGGCCGGCCGGGGTGTCGACCTGCTGGTAGTCGGCGCCGGGGTTCAGGACCTGCGGGGCCGAGGGGCTGACGTCCAGCGCCATCACCTGGTCGAAGAGGCCGGAGTGGGCGTCGCTGCGCACCGCGAGCTCGCCGAGGTCCGGCGCGTCGATGCCGGGCAGCTCGGGCTCGCCCTGGCGGCGGATCGCGACGACGGGGTTGTCGCCCAGGTACTGCCCGGCGACCCGCACCACGTCCTCGGCGGTGACGGCCGCGAGCCGCGCCAGCTCCATGCGCACCACGTCCCAGTCCTCGTCGAACACGAAGGCGCGGGCGATGGCGTCGGCCCGGCCGCGGTTGGTGTGCAGCTTGCGCTTGCGGGCGACGTCCTCGTTGCGGACCAGCGCGTCGATCTGGGCGGCGTCGAAGTCCCCCGCCTTCAGCCGGGCCACCTGCTCGAGCAGCAGCGGCTCCAGGTCGTCCACCCGCTGCCCCTCGCGGGAGCTCGCGCTGAGCACGAAGGAGCCCGCCTCGCGGCGGAAGCCCGCCCAGGCGTCGGCGCGGCGGACCAGCTCGGCCTGGTTGAGCGCGACGTCCAGCAGGCCGGTCGAGCCGTTGGACAGCAGCAGCGACGCGACGTCCAGGGCCGCCTCGTCGGGGTGACCGGCGGGGACCGTGAGCCAGCCGATCCTCACGGCCTCCTGGCCGCGGTGCGCAGTCTCGACGAGCACGCGCTCGGCCGGGGCTTCGACCGGGGTGGCGACCAGATCGGGCACCGCGCTGGGCGGGATCTGCCCCATCCCCTGCTTGATCAAGGTCAGCGCCTGGTCCGAGTCGAAGTCCCCGGACAGCACCACGGCCATGTTCCCGGGCACGTACCACTGCTGGAAGTAGGCCTCGGTGCGGGACACCGAGGGGTTCTTGAGGTGCTCGACCTCCCCGAGCACCGCGGTGCCGTAGGGGTGATCGCCGAACATCGCCGCGGACCACGCCTCGCTCAGCGCGCGGCCGGCGTGGTCGAGGCTGCGGTTCTTCTCCTCGAAGACCGTCTCCACCTCGGTCTGGAAGGAGCGGAAGACCGGGCCGCCGAAGCGGTCCCCGTCCAGCAGCGCCCAGGCGGCCAGGCGGTTGGCGGGCAGGTCGACGACGTAGCTCGTCTGATCGTGGCTGGTGAAGGCGTTGAGGCTGCGCCCGCCCATCAGGCCCCAGACCTGCTTCAGCTCGTTGGCGATGGCGAACTCGTTGGCCGCCCGCGTCGCCTCACCGATGTCCTTGTAGAGGGCCGCGCGCTCGGCCTCGCCCTCGGTCTCGAAGAGCTGGTCGTAGAGCTCACGCACGCGGTCCAGGTGCGGCTTCTCGGCCTTGTAGTCGCTGGTCCCCAGGCGCCGCGTGCCCTTGTTGGCGAGCAGGTGCTCCAGGTAGTGCGCCATGCCCGTGGACGCCCGCGGGTCCTGCGCCGCGCCGGCCCGCACGACGACCCGGGCGTAGACGCGCGGCTCCTCGTGGTTCTCGGCGAGGTAGACGGTCAGGCCGTTGTCGAGGGTGTGGATGCGGACCCCGAGCGGATCGGCCGGCAGGGGGGTGGGGGTCGCTTCGTCCACGGGGGCCTCGACGGCGGGTGCGGGGGTGCGCTTGGGGCACCCGGCCAGAGCGGCCAGGGCGCAGAGAATGAACAGGAATCGCACCGCGGGCCCTCGGCTTCGTTGGTTCTGTTGGGAGGTTCGAGCCCGCACTATTTCCGGGCGCGAGCGTGCTGTCCATTCTGGGGCGGCTCTCGGCGCGCGGCCACGGTGCTCGTCCGGCCCCGCCAGCCCGAAGCCCCAGCCCCCTCAGATCGGGTGATAGGCTCCGCGCCATGCTCAAGCCCGCCCTCTTCCTGGCCCTGCTCCTCCCCCTGCTCGCCGGCTGCTCCACCCGAAGCGGCGGAGGCGGCGGAGGGGACGACGACGACGACGACGGCACCTGGAACGTCCGCATCGACAACCAGTCGTCCAACACGATGGACCAGCTCCGCCAGCGCCCCTGCCCTTCGGAGGACGAAGGCGACTGGAACGAGATCGCCCTGGGCCCCGACGGACTGGCCCCCGGCGAGTCCATGACCACCTGGCTGCCCAAGCCCGGCTGCTTCGACCTGTCCGCCTCCGGCGAGGGCTGCTTCGCCGAGGGGACGACCGATCCCATGGAGCAGGGGGACACGGTGACCTGGACGATCTCGGACGGCGACCTGAGCTGCGCGGGCTGAGCATCCGCTGAGCGCGGACCCCACGCGGGCTCGCCGAGCCCATCGGGCTTCGAATTCAACGAGGGTCCCCCAGCCGGCGTTCTGCACGGCGGAGGAATCCTTGTCCCGACTCACCATCCTGTTCTTCTTGCTGCCGACCCTCGCCTTCGCCCAGACGGGCGGGCCCGACGCTGGCGGCTACTTCTACGGCCCCGCGACCTACGACTTCGTGGACATCGCAGCGACGGGGACCGCGCTGAGCCCGGCGCCCAACGCGTCGGTCGCCCTGCCCTGGGCCTTCCCCTGGTACGGCGACGACTACGTGGACGGCACGGTCAGCCTGCACGGCGGCATGCGCTTCGGCGCCGGCGCCATCGACGACTCGCCCAGCTGCCTGCCCGACACCGGAAACGCCCCGGACATCGCGGCGCACTGGGCCGACACCAGCCTGAGCGGCGGGCAGGTCTACAGCTTCCACGACCCGGTGCAGGACCGCTTCATCGTCAGCTGGCAGGGGGTCCAGGTGGGCTTCGGAGGCTCCGGCTCCTTCCAGATCCAGCTGTTTTCCAACGGCCGGGTCGAGCTGCACTGGGCTGACCTGGACTGGTTCCTCGGCGGCTGGGACAACGGCAACGCCGCGTCGGTCGGCATCCAGGACCGGGCCGGCGGCAGCGCGGGTTCCCTGAGCCGCTCCTGCTTCGACAACGCGCTCGCCGCGGAGACCGCGCTCTGGTTCGAGACCTGCGTCGACGCGGACGGCGACGGCGACTACGACGAGGCCTGCGGCGGCACCGACTGCGACGACAACGATCCCGACGTGGCCGGCACCCTCGAGGAGCTCTGCGACGGCATCGACCAGAACTGCGACGGCGTGATCGGCGAGCTGGACACGCTCTTCGACGCCTCCAGCAACACCGACAACAGCGACCGCCTGCGCGGCAACCTCATCCTGGCCGACGCCCCCGGCACCCTGGCCGAGATCGAGCAGTTCCTGGCCCCCGGCGGCGACGCGACCCTCACCTGGACCGTCTACGAGGGCACCTCCGCGGACGGCACGCTGTCCCCCATCGCACAGACGAGCACGAGCGTGTCCGCCGGCGACGCCGCCTGGCTGAGCTCGGGCGCCCTGGACGCCCCGATCGTGGCCGGGCGCTACTACGCGCTGTCGGTGCACATGACCGACGCCGACGTCACCTACTACTACCGGAACTTCGCCAGCTTCCCGGCCGCCATCTCCTGGGGCTCGGCCGTGCGCGGATTGCGGGTCGACAGCATCCCCAGCGCGCCGGCGACGCTCGATGGATCGAGCGATACGAACACCAGCTGGGGCTACCACGCGCGCTACTCCTTCGAGGACGAGGCGGACGGCGACGGCGATGGCTTCGCGGCCTGCGACGGGGACTGCGATGACACGGACCCCGCCGCCTACCCCGGTGCGCCCGAGCTCTGCGACGGCGTGGACAGCGACTGCAGCGGCGACGTCGACACCGAAGAGCTGGACGGCGACGGCGACGGCCTGGCCGCCTGCGACGGGGACTGCGACGACGAGGACGACGACTCCTTCCCCGGCGCCCCCGAGCTCTGCGACGGCGCGGACAACGACTGCGACGGCGCCATCCCCGGCGACGAGCTCGACGGCGACGCCGACGGCTACCTCGCCTGCGCCGACTGCGACGACGCCAACCCCGACGTGAACCCCGACGCAGCGGAGATCTGCGACGGGATCGACAACGACTGCGACGGCGCGACGGGCGGCCGCATCGCCGAGACCGTCATCCCCGACGGCAACTCGAGCGGCGACGACCGCCTGCGCGGCAACATCTGGCGCATGGACGAGACCGTGGCGCTCGGCAGCATGGAGATGCTGCTCACGGCGACCCCCGGCACGGTCCTGACCTGGCAGGTCTTCGAGTCCGCGACGCGGGGCGGCACCTACAGCCTGCTCGACTCCTGGACGACGACCACGACCCTGTCGGGCAACGACTGGCACGACTCGGGCAGCCACCTCGTGACCTTGTCAGGCGGCAACTTCTACGCGCTGACCGTCGGCTGGGCCGACTCCGTCACCTACAGCTGGAGCGACTCCGGTTCGCCCTTCCCGCAGGCCTTCGGCTTCGGCGCGGCGGTGGACGGGATCAGCGTCGGGGAAGCCACCCCCGCCAGCGTGAGCGGCACGGACGACGACCTGAACGTCTCCTACCCCTTCCGCCTCAACGCAGCCGCCGAGGACGACGACGACGGCGACGGCTCCCCGCTCTGCGCCGACTGCGACGACGCCGATCCCAACAACTTCCCGGGCAATTCGGAGGTCTGTGACGGCCTCGACAACGACTGCGACCCCAGCACGGACGACGCCGTGGACGGCGACCTCGACGGCCTGACCGTCTGCGACGGCGACTGCGACGACACCAACGACGACATGCGCCCCGGCCACCCCGAGCTCTGCGACCGCCTCGACAACGACTGCGACGGCGTGGTGCCCGCGGACGAGCTGGACGGCGACGGCGACGGATACAGCACCTGCGAGGGCGACTGCCAGGACCTGTACGCGTCGATCAACCCCGGCGCGGACG
>JAJDAI010000951.1 GCA_029261955.1 Deltaproteobacteria bacterium
CGACGACGACTGCGACGGGCTGGTGCCGGCTGACGAGTTGGACGAGGACGGCGACGGGGTCCCGGTCTGCGGCGACGACTGCGACGACACCGACGCCACCGTGCACCCCGAGGCGTCCGAGGACTGCGCCGACGACATCGACAACGACTGCGACGGGGACATCGACTCCGACGACCCCGACTGCTTTGCGGACGACGACGACTCGGCTTCAACCGACGACGACGATTCGTCTTCCGTCGGCGACGACGACGACTCAGCCCTGACGGACGACGACGACGATTCGTCTTCTGTCGGCGACGACGACGACACGGCCCCGACGGACGACGACGATTCGTCTTCCGCTGGCGACGACGACGACTCTGAGGACGAGCCGCCCGAGGAGGCGGTGCTCGGCCAGGCGGGCTGCCAGTCCGAGTGCGAGGGCGCTGGCGCCCGCTTCGGCATGCGGCCGCAGGTGCCGCTCCCCCTGGCCTTCTCCTGCCTGTTCCTGTTGATCCGGCGCCGCCCCCGAGTCTGATCGCGGTTTTTTTCAACGGCGTGGGACCCCGGGCCGTTTTGTCGGGTGAGGATGGCGGCGGGAGCCTCCCCCAGAGGCCTCACCTCACAAGCCCGCCGTCATCCTCTCCTCTACAGCCCGCGCTTCGCTGCCAGCGCCACCTCTGCGGCCGGCGCGAGCTCGTCGGGCGGGCCGCCCCCGAAGACTCGGAGCCATCGCTGCGCAGCGAGGCTGGACGCGGTGTCGGTGGGCAGCTCCGAGAGCGCCGAGCGGACACCCACTGCGGCCCCTGCGAGGCCGGCTGAGCCCTCGACCGGTCCGCTGCCGAGCATCGAGCGATCGAGCCGGGCCAGCTCACGGCTGCTGCACTCGCCTTCGCAGAGGGGGCCGCTCACCGGGAGTGAACAGCTCAGGTTCTGGGGCTGCTCCGCCCAGTCCATGTCCGCGGGGCAGCCGAACCAGACCAGCGGCAGCGTGGGCCACCCGGCCGCGAGCCATCGCACGGCCTCGAGGAACTCGTCCGAGGGCTGGGCCGGCCCCTGGAACTGGAGCGGCAGCCCCCGGGTCTCCAGCAGGCTGTAGAGCCGCTCGAGCTTGCGGCTGCGCAGGTCGGCCTGGCTGAGGTCGACGGAGATGCCGGCGAAGGGGCCGCGCTCGAGCATGGAGGCGACCCAGGCCGAGGGGTCGGCTTCGTCGAGGTCGACGCCGCTCAGCTGGAAGCGCAGGCGGTCGCAGGAGCGGGCGATGGGTGCCCAGCGCGCTTCGAGGGCGCGCAAGGCGTCCCGGTCGAGCCCGGACTCGGCCCCGAAGCCAGCCACGACCACCCGGGAGACCCCGGCGGCGTTCATGTCGGTGAGCAGGTCCCGCGCGAAGGCCTCCTGGCCCGCTTCGTCCGGGGAGGCGTGCACGCGGGCGTCGAGCAGGGCGCCTGGCCAGCCGGTCCCGGGGGCCGTGGGGGTGAGGTCGCAGACCCGCTCCAGCGCCGGGCCGTAGAGCACGGAGTCCTGCCAGGCCGCGGGATCGGGGCTCAGGCTGACCAGCGCCCCGGCGACCGCCAGGGCGAGCGCCGAGTAGCCGGCGAACAGGAGTCGCCAGGAGTTTCGCTTGTTCGGGCTCTCGTGCCAGCGGGCCTCGGCCTCGCTCATTGCGGTCTCCGGCGGACCTCCCCGCCTCTACAAACCACAGAACGCCGGCCAGGTCCTCCCCGGTGAAGAGCCTTTGCAGAATCTCCACAAGCAGCGCGGAGATCGACACCCCAGAACGGAAGAAGCCCCCGCGGGCAGCAGAGACGACCGGACTACTCAAACACCCCGGAATCCGGGCTACCGTTGCTCCCTTCCGGGCCTGGCGGAGTTCACCCGTACCGGCCATCTGAGGCCCGGCCGTCACTGCTGCCCACGAGGGCAGTTCCTTGAGAATGGGTGGCGGTGGGCCAGGGATTCGAACCCCGGGTGAGTTTCCCCACACTTGATTTCGAATCAAGCGCCTTCGACCACTCGGCCAGCCCACCTGGCGGCTCACGCCGCTGATTCCCACATTCTCGTTTCAAAGAAGCAGTTCCCGCCGTTGCGGGCTCGCGATTGTAGCCACCGATTCGCGCTGCACAAGGGGTGCATTCGATCGACTGCGGCCGGAGGGCCGCACGGACGGTCGCGACCAGTCGGTTGGCTCCTCAGCTTCCTGACGACCTTTGGCAATCCCTTGACCTGCCCGGGCCCCGGGGGGAGCGGCTCGGTACGATGGATCCTCGTGAGACTTGGGGTTCTAGTCATTGCTCTGCTCCTCTCGGCGCCCGCCTGGGCGGACGAGTCGTCGGACGTGGCGCTCGAAGCCGTCCAGGTCCGCGACGAGCTCTGCACCAACGTCGCCGGCGACGAGACGACCCTGGCGGCCCAGTCGCTGACGCGGGTGGGTGACGTCTGGGCGCGGGTCAGCGAAGCCTACGAGCGCGGCAAGGAGCCCTACCTCCTCTACTGGCGCGGCGTGCTCGGCCAGTGCCTCAACCAGGACGAGCGGGCGGTCGCCGATCTGGAAGGCTTCCTCGCGGGGGTCGGCGGCGAGTCGACCTACACCGACCTCGTCCGCGACGCGACGGTGCGCCTGCGGCGCTTGAAGCGCAGCGACGACCGAGGTCCTTCCGCCGGGGTGCCCCTGGGCATCGGGCTGGGGCTGGCGGCGGGGGCTGGGCTGTCCGCTGGGCTGGCGGCCTGGCAGAACCAGGTCTCGGTGGACGCGCACGATCGCTACAAGAGCGGCGAGCTCACGACGGCCGAGTTTCCCTTCGTGCAGACCGACTCGGTGGAGGCCTGGCGGCGTCGGAACGCGCTGCTCGGGCTCGGCGGGGGGCTGGCCGCTGGCTCCATCGCCGCCCTGATCACCGCGGCCGTGATGGGGCAGGACGGGGTGGGCGTGGCGGCCGTGCCGACACCCGGCGGCTTCGTCGTGTCGATGGGGGGACGCTGGTGAGGTTCCTCGCGCTCCTGGTCCTGTTGCTCGGCTGCGAGCCCACCTTCGAGGCGGCCGAGGTGGCCTGCGTCGACGACGAGCACTGCCCGGCCGGGGCCTGGTGCGACGTGGGGGGCGAGGTCGCCGAGGCCGGCTTCTGCGTGGAGGGGCCGCGGACCGACGACGACGACTCTGCGGACGATGACGACGCAAGCGCAGACGACGACGACGCCACCCCGGACGACGACGACGCCACCGCAGACGACGACGACGCCACCCCGGACGACGACGACGCCACGGCCGACGACGACGACGCCACGGCCGACGACGACGACGCCACCCAAGACGACGACGACGCAACCGCAGACGACGACGACGCCACCGCAGATGACGACGACGTCACGGCAGACGACGACGACGCCACCGCAGACGACGACGACGCCACCGCAGACGACGACGACTCCACCCCCGATCCCTGCCCCGACGCAGACGGCGACAGCTGGACGACCTGCCAGGGCGACTGCGAAGACGGCGATCCCGCCATCAACCCAGGCGCGGGGGAGTCCTGCAACGGCATCGACGACGACTGCAACGGCTTCGGCCTCTTCGGCCCCGAGTTCGACTTCGCCTTCGCTGACACCAACAGCACCTTCACGAGCAGCCTGCACCTGGTCGGGAACATCGTGCACTCCAGCGCCGAGGTGGCCCTGCACGAGATCGCCGTGCAGGCGGCCATCCCCGCCAACAACTCCTTCAGCTGGGTGGTCTACGAGGAGAACTCGAACACCCAGGTCTTCGAGCTGCTCTTCCAGCAGGACGAGGTCTCCAGCAACGGCCCGCAGAGCGAACACCGGCTGTTGGGCCAGGAGATCCCCCTGCAGGTGTCGGGCATCTACTTCGTCGGGCTCCTGCTGCCCTCGTCCGCTGAGATCCTGTCCTTCCAGGGCGACTTCGGCTCGCCCCTGGGCACGCCCTTCGGCTGGATGGAGGGCGCGGCGACCGTGGCCCCGGTCTCGAGTCCCCCTGCGACCCTCAACCCCGTCGTCGACGACCAGCTCGCGTTCGTGATGTCCCTGGTGCTGCTCGGAGACGTCGACAACGACCAGGACGCGGACGGCTACCTCATCTGCGATGGCGACTGCGAGGACTCGAACCCCCAGGTCTACCCGGGCGCGGCGGAGGTGTGCGATGGCCTGGACAGCGACTGCGACGGCGTCCGGCTGCTCGACCCGCCCTCGACCTACCAGGTGCCGTTTCTGACCCAGGCCAGCGCGACCGTCTCCGAGGAGCTGCGCGCGAACGTCTTCCGGGTCGACATCGACGTGCTGCTCGAGACGATCACGGTGCCGGTGGAGTCGCAGGGCGGCTTCGACATCCGCTGGGTCGTCTACCAGGTGGACCCGAGCAGTCAGGTCGCGCAACTCATCATGGAGGTGGAGGACTCGGTCCCCGCGAGCGTCACGGGCGACTACACCTCGAGCAACCTCGCCATGCTGCTCAAGAACGGGGTGGACTACTACGTCGGCTCCTGGTGGGAGCCGGGCCGCACGACCACCTCCTACCCTGCCAACTTCAACCCCCAGGTCACACCCTGGGGCGCGCACGAGGGCGGGGTCATGGCCTCGATGCCGGGGGATCCCTTCGCGCTCGTCTCCCTGGCCACCACGACGCAGGTCTACCCGATGAGCATCCAGGTCTCGGTGGACGTCGAAGACGACGGCGACGGCGACGGAGCCCGGGGCTGCGAGGGCGACTGCGACGACACCGAGCCCGCGGTCAACCCCTCCGCGCCGGACCTCGTCGACGACGGCGTGGACAACAACTGCAACGGCTACATGGCCGTCGAAGCGGCCGAGACCTTCTGCGCGGACAACAAGCGCAGCGGCTACTACCCCGACGAGTCGCTGCGATCGACCGCGCCAGGCTCGGGCTGCACGATCAACGTCAACGGCCCCGGCGTGCGCCCGGTCGTTCACGACGGCCTGGTGCTCTGGGGGGACGTGGACGGGGTGCACGCGGCGAACCTGGACGATTGCTCCATTGCCTGGGAGGACACGGGCGCCAACGGCGGACAAGGCGCGCCCTGCGTCATCGACGGGGTCGCCTACTTCGGCCAGGACAGCCGGCTCTACGCCTACGAGGGCGTCACGGGCGATCCGATCTGGGACGGGCCCGCCGGCAACGGGGTGGCCAGCTCGCTCGTCTGCGATCCCGTCGCCGAGCGGGTGGTGGGCCTCTTCGGGGACTACCTCGTGGGCTGGGACCTCGCGGGAACGGCGCAGAGCTTCGCCATCGACACCTTCGGGCTGGGCAGCTACCTGACCGGCAACGCTGGCGAGCTCTGGTACGCCGACGGGGACACCGCCTACCTGCACAGCGTCGTCGACGGCGGTCAGACGTCCACCGCGGAGCTCGGACTGGCCGGCGAGGAGGCGATCTCCGGCACCGGCCACGCCCTCTGCGACCAGTACCAGCAGGGCATGGACGGCCTGTTCCTGGCGGGCATGAGCTCGGTCGAGGGCGGAACCGAGGCCTGGCACAACACGGGCCGCGCGGTCATCGCGGGGCCGGTGGGCACCGACGCGGACGCATGGATCTCGCGTTCGGGGGCCCTCACGGGCGACGTGCTCCAGCGCATCGACCCCTGCACCGGCGCCGTCAACTCGGCCAACACCGTCAACCTGCCCAACCCCGTACACGCCATGAGCCTCGTCAACGGTGGCGTGGTCGTGCTCGACGCCCTGGGCAACATCGGGAGCCTGGACACGAACACCGGCAGCCCGGGCTTCGCGCCGGTGAGCCGCACCCCGAACACGACGCTGAGCCAGTGCCCCATCCCCTACGACGGCTACCTCGTCGTGCAGGCGGGCGGCTTCATCCGGGTCATGCCCTGGTAGCGGGCGCGCCGGCCTCCGCTGGACCTCAGCGCGACACGTTCAGCACGTAGCTCTCGCAGAGGTCGCCGGCGCTCGTCCGGTAGACCCGGATGAAGACGTTCTCCGGCCACGTGTTGCCGTTGGCGCTGAAGAGCGGGGACTGGTTGTCCGTGAAGTTCCACTCGGTCAGGCCGAGGGAGTCCGAGGCGTCCCCGCAGGAGCTCTCGGTGCCCCCGCAGTCCAGGTAGATGTCGAACTTGTGGCTGCCCTGCGGGTTGCTGACGAAGTGCACGTGGGGCGTGCCGCCGCCGGGGCGTGAGGCGTTCGAGGGGAAGGTGACCTGGATCCAGTCTTCCTGGTTCGAGACAGGCAGCTTGCCGATGACGCTCTGGCTGTCCGTGACGAAGAAGCTGCCCTGGTTGGCCGCCGTGTCGCAGGTGCCGCCGAAGCCCTCGTCCGCGCACTCGCAGCCCGTGCTGTAGAGCGAGTCGACGTCGAAGAAGCCGCCGTCGCACAGCGTGATCTCGCAGTCGCCACCCGAACAGGCGGTGGTCTGCACGTCGTCCGTGGGCGGGCACATCGAGGCCGCGGGGCCGTCGTCGGGGCCTCCGCCGCAGTCCTGGTCGACCCCGTCGCAGATCTCGGCCTCGCCGGGGTTGATGTTGCTGTCGCTGTCGTTGCAGTCGCCGTTGCAGGTCGTCCAGCCGTCGCCGTCGCCGTCGAAGCCTTCGTCGGTGCTGCCGTCGCAGTCGTCGTCCACGAAGTTGCAGGACTCGGACTCGCCGGGGTTGATGTTGCCGTCGCCGTCGTTGCAGTCGCCGGCGCAGGTGGTCCAGCCGTCGCCGTCGAGGTCGAAGCCGTCGTCGATGACGCCGTCGCAGTCGTCGTCTTCCCCGTCGCAGGCCTCGGGGGCTCCGGGGCTGATGGCGGCGTCGCCGTCGTTGCAGTCGCCCGCGCAGATCGTCCAGCCGTCCAGGTCGTTGTCGAAGCCCTCGTCCACCAGCACATCGCAGTCGTCGTCGATGCCGTTGCAGACCTCGGTGCCGTCCGGGCTCACGTCGGGGTCGTTGTCGTCGCAGTCGTCGTTGCAGGTGGTCCAGCCGTCGCCGTCGAGGTCGAAGCCGTCGTCGATGACGCCGTCGCAGTCGTTGTCGACCCCGTCGCAGGCCTCGGTCGCCGCGGGCGAGATCGCCGGGTCGTTGTCGTTGCAGTCGATGGGCGAGCAGGCCGCGCCGTCGCCGAAGCCGTCGCCGTCGTCGTCGGTGTCCAGGCAGTCGCAGATGGCGTCGGCGCCGCTGCAGTCCTCGTCCACGGAGTTCTCGCAGACGTCGTCGCCTTCCACGTTGATGTTGGCGTCGCCGTCGTCGCAGTCGATGGTCCCGCAGGTGACGTCGTCGCCGTAGTTGTCGGCGTCGTTGTCGCTGTTCCAGCAGGTGCAGGTGTCGTTGGGCTGGCCGGGGGTGCCGAAGTCACTGCCGGGGGAGACGAGCGGCGTGGTCGCGCCGCACCAGTTGGCGGGCTCGTCGTTCTCGATGGCGTCCGGCACGCCCAGGTCGGGGTCCAGCGACAGCGCCGTGCCGACCAGGCTGTTGGTGTAGAGGTCGACGTCGAACTCGACCCGGTCCACCTCGACGCTGTCGAAGTAGATCACCAGCTGGTCCTGGCCGTTGCTGAGGCTGACGCCCGAGTAGTCGTAGTCGGCGACCACGCCGCCGTTCGAAGCGAAGTCCGCGTTGCGGGCGAGCACCGCGTAGGCGCCCGGCGCCACCACGACGGAGGCGGTGATCGTGTGGGTGTCGCCCGTGTCGTCCGCGATCGTGAAGCCCAGCAGGTCGATGGCGTGCGGCGCGGCGTTGAAGAGCTCGAGCCACTCGCCCGCGCCGTCGCTGACGACGCTGGGGTTGACCATCGCCTCGCTGAGCACGAGGTCGCCGGGCAGGGGCAGCACGGTCGTGCTCGCGGACACGACGTCGCTGGGGTCGAAGGTGTCGGTCGCCTGGACCTCGCAGGTCCACTCCTCGCCCAGGCTCGTCTCGCTCGAGGGGATGGTCCACTGGCCGTCCCAGACGGGCTCGATGATGCCGTCGATGAGCCAGCTGACGAGGTAGGACACCGTGTCCGTGGGGTCGATGTCGGTCGAGCCGCTGGCGCTGCAGACGAGGTCTTCGGTGAGCAGGGCCGTGGGGGAGGGGACGAGGCCGACGGTCGGCTCGGTGGGCGGCGTGTTCGCGATGAAGAGGGTGTTGGACGAGACCTGCGGGCCCGGGTCCTGGCCGTCCCAGGGGGTCAGCTTGCACAGGACCGACTCGCCCTTGTCGAAGGCCG
>JAJDAI010000952.1 GCA_029261955.1 Deltaproteobacteria bacterium
GTCGTCGCCGAAGCCGTCAGCCGGACACTCCTCGTCGGGGTCGAGCGGGATGACCACGGCCGAGTCGTCGTCGTCGGAGAAGGCCGAGTCGTCGTCGTCGTCGCCCTCGTCCTCGTCCGGCGGCTCGCAGCTCAAGGAGACGTCCACCTGCACGGCGCTGTCGATGCGGCCGATGACGCGGCGCTCGCTGCCGAAGGGGTCCAGGTCACCGAGCGGAACGACGTTCTGGTAGACCGGCCCGAGGATGTCCTCGAGGGTCACCGGCGCACCGGGATCGATGGGGTGGTAGTCGTTGAGGCGGACGACGGCGCCGAGCAGGTCCGCGCCGTCGGTCTCGACCAGCAGCCAGTTCATCTCGTGGTCCAGGCCACTGACGAAGACGGTGGTGATGCCGTAGGAGGCGGCCGAGGTGCCGAAGTTGTTCTCGCCCTGGTGGAAGACGAGCGGGTCGAGGTTCTCCGTGCGCACCCGCAGGCCGGGCAGCTCCGTCGCCCCGCTGGGGTTGGTGCCGTCGGTGTAGGTGTGGTTCACACCGCGGACCTGGAAGCCCTGCTGGAAGCCGTTGGCTCCGAAGAGCTCGCCGGAGACCGGGACGTCGGGGTTGGGCACCGCGGCCAGCGTGGGCGCGTCGAAGGGCGGGACATCCACCTCGAGGACCAGCGGCCCGCCGAGGATGTTGGTCCGGCCGGAGACGGCCATGGCGAGGGCCCACTGGAGGGCGAACTCGTTGAAGTCCTCGACGCCGAGCACGGCGGTCAAGGTGTCCAGGCCCTGCGTGGTGACGGGGTCCTGGCCCTCTTCCTCGGACTCGACCGAGTTGTGGAGGATGGCCCAGACCGAGTCGGGCCCCAGCAGATCGTAGATGTATCGGACGAGCAGGTAGTTGTCGCCGAGGTCCTGGAAGTCGATCAGCTCGTTGTTCGCCAGCGGGGACTGGATGTGCGAGCGGTCCATGTAGATCCACGCGTCCGGGTGCGCGATGGAGCCGAAGCCCGTCAAGTCCGCGGCGAGCAGGCCCATGCCGTCGTCCAGCCAGTCCTCTTCCGCCGGGTCGCGGGCGACGTCCTCGGGGTTGTCGGGCTCGAGCAGGAACTTGCCGACCGAGCGGTGGGCCGCGTAGGAGATCAGCTTCTGCATCTGGAAGGCGATCTGGCCGGCCAGCTGGTAGTCCAGGTAGTCAGCCAGGGCGACCGGCGACTCGGCGTTCGCGAGACCGAGGGGGTCGGGCGCGTAGACGTACAGGACCTCCTGCTCGTTGCTGCCCGGGTTCAGGTCGTTGTCGGACTGCCAGAGGTCCACATCCGGCTCGGCCAGGCTCTTGATGATCCGGCCCGACGCGTCGGTGTCGATGGTCAGCTGGTTCATGCGCGAGGTGAGGAAGATGCTGACGCGGCAGTTGTTGTCGACGTCCGGCAGATCCCCGAAGAGGTCGGTCAGCGTCGGCACGAAGTTGTTGTCGACGATCTCGACGATGTCGTCGAGGTCGCAGTTGTCGAAGCCCTCAGCGAGCCGGGGGTCGATCTCGATGGCGTTGGCCGCGTCCGCGCAGTCGCGGTCGATGTCGAGCGGCGTCTCGTCGTCCACGTAGACGGCGACCGTGTCACCGAGGGCGCGCAGCGTGGCGCCGTTGGCCGAGCGGTCCGACTCCTCCGCCAGATCCGTGCGGAAGAAGAAGGTCTGCGTGTCGTGGTGCACGTCGTTCGGGTCCAGATCCTCTGCACAATTGCTCGAGTAGGGGATCTGCTCGCCGGGCAGGTCGTCGCCCATGCGGTTGCCGGGCGAGGTGCTGGGGCGCAGCGCCGGGGTCCAGGGGCGGTTGCCGAAGGCGCTCTGGGCGAAGGACTTGCTGCCCTGCGGGGCGGGGATGAACTCGGGCGCGGCCGAGTCGTCGTCGTCCGCAGCGGAGTCGTCGTCGTCCGCAGCGTCGTCGTCGTCGCCGCCGTCGGGGCCGGTGTTCAGGTTGTCCGGGTCATCCGCCCAGGTGATCTCGAAATTCACCGGGTCGGGGTTCGCGTTCACGAACACCAGGAGGAACTGCGCCGAGAAGTCGTCGGGCGTCGATTCGGGCTGGGTCAGCTGGTAGTTCAGGCACTCGCCGTCGGACAGCGTGATGAGCGTCTCACCCGCGTCGAACTCGACCTCTTCGATGTCGCCCGGCTGGCAGAAGGCGCCCACGGTGGTCGGCGGCGCGTTGATCACGTCGACGCCCACGTCGTTGGGCCAGACCTCGCACTCGCCTTCGTTGCCTTCGGCGTCCACGGGGCAGAACTCGATCTGGACGCCGGCGGCCGAGGCCGGGACGTCAGCGACGGTGTCCCACTGCACGCCGCCCTGGAAGGCGTCGAAGAAGGGATCGGGGCTGGAGTCGTACTCGACCTCGTTCGCGACGGGGTCCGCGCCGAGCAGGGTGGCCGGCGTCGGCTCCCCGTCCAGCGGCGTGAAGTTGACGATCACCGTCACGCCCGTGGAGTCCGGATCGTCGATCTCGAAGCCAAAGTCCACGGTGCCGGTGAGCAGCGCGGGCGGGTCGGCCGAGGGGTCGGGCGAGATGAGCGTCAACTCCGGCGGCTGCTCCTCCTGCACCGACGAGTCGTCGTCGTCGTCATCCGGCGGGATGCTGTCGTCGTCGTCGCCACCGTTGGTGTCGTCGTCGTCCCGGATGAAGTTGTCCGGAGGAAGCTGCCGGCAGCCGCCTGCGACAAGCGCCAGAGAACCCAGAAGAGCGACCAGCCAGGAGGGCAGCACACAGCGATCGGGCTGAACCATCTACGACCTCATCCGGGGCCAAAGCCCCTGAGATGACGCAGGCGCCACCTCGATTTTGTCCCCTTCGCGGAGACGTACCCCGGCCGCAGCCACACTGCTGGCCTGGGAAACTAGCTCGGAGCCTATCACCCGCTTTTCCGGAGTGTCAAGGGACCCAAAGACCCCGGGAATGCCCGTATTTGCTGGGTTTCCGGGCCTTGCCCCCCCCCCTGAAAGCGGGTGTTTCCGGGGCTTTCCGGGGGGTCCGGGCCGGATCGCGCACGGCGGGCAATCTCGGGCCCCCCGCTCAGCGACGGCGGCGCCACCCGAGGAGAATCAGCAGGGGCAGCGTCGCCGATCCGCCAAAGGAGGACGAGCAATCGGCGCAGGCTTCGCCTTCGTCCACGGGCTCGACGGGCAGCGGCGGGTAGCTGCGCAGGGCCGTGTGGCAGTTTCCGGTGTTGGCGGGGTCGTGCCGGAAACCGGTCCAGGATCGGTAGGACGTCTCGGCGACCGCGTCGGTGGACCAGGCGTAGAGGAAGCCGCTGCGGGTGCCGACCCAGACTTCCAGGTAGCCGTCGCCGTCGGCGTCGCCCACCGCGGGGGAGCCGAGGATCCACTGGCCGGTCAGCTTCGGCCAGCCTGTCGGCTCGTCGCCCTGCAGGTCGAAGGCGTGCACGACGTTGCCGGCAGAGCCGTTGATGGCCTCGGGGAAGCCGTCGTTGTTCAGATCGGCGACGCCCGGGTTCAGGAAGAACTGGAGGTCCTCCATGATCTGGGGGAAGCCGGGCAGGAACTCCATGCGGCCTGCGTCGGCCTCCGCGCCGCTCCAGGCGGACAGCAGGTGGTCGTGGTCGTAGCGCTGGCCGTCGTCCAACAAGCCGAGGGCGTAGTCGAAGCCGGTGGAGCCGATGAGGTAGTCCATGAGCCCGTCGCGATCCAGGTCACCCCAGGAGCCGCTGTTGATCATGATGAGGTTGGCGCCGGCCTCCGAGGTGTTGCTCAGCGGGCCGAAGTCCGAGGCCACGCGGGAGAGCGTCGCGTAGGTGGACGTGTCGGCGTTCAGGATCTTCCCGCTGTCCGCGATGGTGTGCACGGCGACCTCGAGGATGCCGTCGCCGTTGACGTCGCAGAAGGTCGGCGCGCCGGGCACGCCCTCGCCCACGAAGGGCAGGGCGTTGGTGTAGGCGCCGAAGAGCGCGGCCGGCCAGTTCGGGTCGATGGTCCCGTCGTGGTGCACGAGGTAGGCGAGGCCGTAGGTGCCGGTCGTCTTCTCGTTGCTCCCGATGACGATCTCCAGGGTGCCGTCGCCCTCCACGTCGCCCAGCGCGGGGCTGCTGACGATGCGCTCGCCGTTGGAGCGGGCGCCGTCGGCCGTCTCGTAGGTGGTGCGGAGCTCCACGGGGAAGCCGGGCGCGTTCGTGCCGTCGTGCTCGAAAGCGTAGAGGTGGGCGTCCATGGCGCCGATGACGATCTCGAGGTCGCCGTCGCCGGTCAGGTCGCCCAGCGCCGCGCTGCCGAAGAAGCCGTAGTCGTAGACGTTGTCGGGGTCGGTCTCGCCGTCCACGAGGCCGCGGTCGAGCAGGATGGGGAAGCCGTCCACGACGCTGCCGTCGGCGTGCCAGGCGAGCAGGGCGCCATTGAGGGTGCCGAGCACGAGCTCGAGGGTGCCGTCGCCGTCGAGGTCGCCGATGGCCGGCGTGCCGGTGATCGCGTGCCGCTGGACGGCGGGTACGGCGCCGCCGGCGTAGGCCTCCTGCGCGAGGTGGTTGGCGGGGTTCTCGGGGTCCAGCTCCTCGATGAGCGGGGCGCCCTGCGGCCAGCCGGGCTTGGGGTCCAGGCGCCAGTCGGTGACCTGGAGCAGGCCCGCCGAGTCGACCCAGACGACCTCGTCCACACCGTCCTGATCGACGTCGACCAGCGTCACGGAGCCGTCGATGCCGCCCTGGCTGGCGCGCCGGGGGAAGCCGGGCAGCAGGTCGGGGTCGCGCTGCACGTAGAAGAGCTTGCGCATCTCGCCCAGGCGGCCCTCGGCGTCGGTGACGCGCAGGCGCAGGGTCGCGCTGTGGGCAAAGACCTTGTCCTCCTTGCTGACGGCGTCGTCGGGCGGGCCGTAGCGCGCGATGACCGCGTCGGGGTCCAGCGGGATCGTGCTCATGTCGAGGCTGGCGATGATGCCGTCCATCGGCGCGGTCTCATCGCCTGAGGCGACCGCTTCGAAGGTCTCCTCGCGCGGGTCCGAGCCCGCGGCGACCTCGAGCACCCAGCTGTAGCTGCTGCTCCGGTTCGCGGCCGCGTAGCCGACGATGTCGACGCTCGTGCCCTCGGCCAGGGACTTGAGCTCGAACCAGGTCGGCTCCAGCAGGTCCGCCTCCGGGGGGATGTTCCCGTCCAGGACCTTGTTGACCACCTGGTGCGCGTTGATGCGGCCGTAGCCGAAGTAGCGGTCCCAGCCGGCGTAGGAGGGGTAGAGATCGGGGTGGTCGGTCTCGTGGATGAAGTCCACGTCATCCACCGACAGCGCCATCAGCTGGTAGGCCTCGTTGCCGGTGAGCGTGACGCCCGCGCGCAAGGCGGCGGAGTACATCAAGCCCGCGACGCCCGCGGAGACGCCCACGGCGCCGGACGAGCAGGAGGTCGAGGGCGCAGACAGCACCAGGCGCGGGCCGTGGTTCGTGCAGTTGCTGTAGGCGAAGAAGGTCTGCGCGTTCTCGCGCTCGTCGGCGTCGTGGCGCAGCGCGTGGGTGTAGACGGTGTGGTGGTTGTTGGCCGGGTAGTTCTGGTGATACGAGGTCTCGTCCGCGGCGGACGCGATGACCACGCGGCCCCGCTCCCAGGCGTACTCGATGGCCTGCACCGTCAACGGCGTGTTGTTGAGCGTGCCGAGGGCTTCCTGGATGACGCTGGCGCCCATGTCGACGGCGTAGAGCGTCGCGGCGGCGAAGTTGTTGACGTCAGCCACGAAGGAATCGCTGACCCGCAGGCTGAGCACCATGCAGTTGGGGCAGACGCCGATGCTGCCGCCGCCGCCGTCCCCTTCGGACGAGGAGTCCCGCGCTTCCCCGGTGCCGTGCCCGTAGCGGGTGTCGTCGTAGGGGTTGTTGTCGTTCCAGAAGAAGTCCCAGCCCGAGATGTCGTCGATGTAGCCGTTGGCGTCGTCGTCCACGCCGTCGCTGAAGGCGGCGATGAGGTCGCTGGGGTCGAGCATGCCGTCGGGGTGGGTCGTCGGGTTGATGCCCGAGGCCGGGTCGACGCGGGGGTCGAGCGCGTAGTCGTCGATGTTGAAGACGCCGTCGTCGTTGCAGTCGTAGGCGCAGGGGTCCGCGCCGTTCTGCGGGGTCGGGAGCTCGGCGGGGTTCAGGTAGTGCTTGCGCAGCAGGTCCGTGTGGTCCCACTCGATGCCGGAGTCGAGCACCGCGATGATCACGTCGGTGCTGCCGGTCTCGCGGTTCCAGGCGCGGTCGGCCCAGAGCCCGGTCCCGAAGGCGCGCTCGGCCTCGGGCAGGCGCTCGGGCGGCAGCTGATCGGGCACCCCGCTGCCGAGGTTCCACTTGTCCCAGGGGTCGTAGTCCGAGGGGCAGGCCCCGCCCTGGCCGCACTCGGGGTAGAGCGGCATCGGCACCGCCGCCATGAGCAGGGGGGCGAGCAGCAGCAGGCGGATCAAGCGGACCTCCGGCGGATGAAGGCGAGTCCGAGCAAGAGCAGAGCGGAGAGGCTGCCGCCGGGGCCCGCAGCCGAGGACTCGCAGTTCGCGCAGGCTTCTTCGATCACCTCCTCCGGGATCAGCGGGTAGCTGCGGAGCGGGGTGTGGCAGTTGCCGGTGCGCATCGGGTCGTGGCGGAAGCCGGTCCACTGCCGGTTGGCGAGCGACGCCAGCGACGTGGTGTTCCAGGCGAAGATGTCGCCGTTGCGGGTCGCGGTCCAGACCTCGAGGAAGCCGTCGCCGTCGGTGTCGCCCAGGGCGGGGGAGCTCAGGATCCAGCCGCCCACGGGCTTCGGCCAACCGGCGGGCTCCTCCCCCTCGCGGTTGAAGGCGTGCACGACGCTGCCGGCGGAGCCGTTGATGGCCTCGGGCAGGCCGTCGCCGTCGATGTCGGCCACCGCGGGGTTCAGGAAGAACTGCATGTCTTCCATGATCCGCGGGAAGGCCCGGAGGTAGTTCAGGCGCCGCGCGCCGCTGCTGTCGTCCACCACGCCGCTCCAGCCCGAGAGCAGGTGGTCGTGGTCGTGGCGGCGGCCGTCGTCGAGCAGGCCGTTGGCGTACTCGAAGCCCATCGTGCCGACGAGGTAGTCCTTCGTTCCGTCCAGGTCGAGGTCCGCGAAGGTGCCGCTGTTGATCATGATGAAGGCGGCGCTCTGCTCGGCCGTGTTGCTGCGCTGGCCGAAGTCGCTGGCGACCTGCTTCATCTTCGCCCACTGCTCGCCGTCGGCGCCGATGAGCTTCCCGGAGTCGGCGATGGTGTGCATGCCGACCTCCATCGTGCCGTCGCCGTCCAGGTCGCAGATGGCCGGGGAGCCGGGCACGCCCTCACCGACGTAGGGCAGGGCGTTCGTGTAGGCGCCGAAGAGGGCGATGGGCCAGCCGTCTTCGACCTCGCCGGTGTGGCTGATCAGGTAGCCCAGGCCGTAGGTGCCGGTCGTCTTCTGGTTGGTGCCGATGACGATCTCGAGGTGGCCGTCGCCGTCCACGTCGCCGATGGCGGGGCTGGAGATGATGCGCTCACCGTGGGAGTTGGGGCCCTGGGCCGTCTCGTAGGTGGCGCGCAGCTCCATGGGGAAGCCGTCCAGCGGGGTCCCGTCGTGGTGGAAGACGTAGAGCTGGCCGTCCATGCCGCCGATGACGATCTCCAGATCCCCGTCTTCGTCCAGGTCCCCCAGCGCCGGGGTGCTGAAGAAGCCCTGGTCGTAGTTGTTGGTCTCGGGGTCGTCCTGGGCGCCGTTCGCGCCGGAGATCGCGTCCCAGTCGATGGAGTAGGGCCAGCCCTCGGCCATCGTTCCGTCGGCGTGCCAGACGGCCAGGAAGCCGGCGAGGCTGGCGGCGACGATCTCGACGACACCGTCGCCGTCGAGGTCTGCGACCGCGGGGCTGGAGATGGCCGCGTGGCTCTGCTGGGGCTCCAGGGAGCCGCCCGCGTAGGCATCGGCCGCGAGGTGGTTTCGCGGGGACTCGGGGTCGTGCTCGTCGATGAGCGGGAAGCTCACCGGCCAGCCGGGGAAGGGATCGAGGTTGCCGTCGCCCACGAAGAGCTCGCCGTCCGAAGTCAGCCAGACCACGTCGTCGATGGCGTCGCCGTTGACGTCCACGAGCGTGATGCTCGACTCCATGGACGGCGCGACGCGCTTCGGGAAGCCGCTGCGCAGGTCGGGGTCGCGCTGCACGAAGATCATCTTGCGCATCTCGCCCAGGCGGCCCTCATCGTCGGTGACCTGCAGCCGGATGGTCGCGGCGTGCAGGTGGACCTTGTTGCCCTTGCTGACGTTGGTGTCGCTCTGGTTGTAGCCCTCCATGACGGCGGCGGGGTCCATGTCGATGTCGTTGAGGTCGATGGTGGCGAGCAGTCCAGCGACGGGCTCGCTCCCCTCCCCGCTCGCGTGCACGGCGAACTCGTCCTCTTCGGGGTCCCAGCCGGCGCCGACCTGGAGCTCCCAGGTGTAGGACGACGCGCGGTCGGCAGCGACGAAGCCCTCGACGGCCAGCGTGCCGCCATCGCTGAGGTTGAAGGTCTCGAACCAGCCGGGGCTCAGCACGTCGGCTTCGGGGGGGATGTTGCCGTCGACCACCAGCTCGACCGCCTTCAGGGCGTTGATGCGGCCGTAGCCGAAGAAGCGGTCCCAGCCCTCGCGGGAGGGGTAGTGGGCGGGGCGGTCGTCGTTGGGGTTGAAGGCGATGTCGTCGACCCCGCGCGTCATGATCTGGAAGAGCTCGTTGCCGGTGAGCGGGTTGCCGCCGAGCGACCCGTTCAGCTCGGCGCGGGCGGCCGACTGGACGAGGCCCGCGATGCCAGCCGCGCGGCCGACGCCGCCCGAGGAGCAGCCCTCGGCGGCGGAGCTGATGTTGGAGCGACCGCCGTAGTTGGTGCAGTTGGAGAAGCCGAACCAGCTCTGGGTGTTGTCGATGTCCGGCGCGTCGAAGCGGATGGCCTTCGTGTAGACGACGTGGTGGTTCGCCGAGGGGCTGTTGGCGTGCCAGGAGGTCTCGTCCGCCGCGCTGCCGATGACCACGAGGCCCCGGTCCCAGGCGTAGTCCACGGCCTTCTGCGTGAAGGTCGTGTTGTTCAGGGCTCCGAGCGCGCACTGGACGACGGAGACGCCCATGTCCACGGCGTAGGTGACCCCGTTGGCGAAGTGGTTCGCGTCGGCCACGAAGCCGTCGCCCATGCGCAGGTTGAGCAGCATGCAGTTGGGGCAGGAGCCGATGGAGCCTCCGCCGC
>JAJDAI010000953.1 GCA_029261955.1 Deltaproteobacteria bacterium
GGAGCGGCTCGCCGCGGTCGGTCGGCTCTCGGCTGCAATCGCGCACGAGATCCGCAACCCGCTGGCCTCCATCACCGGCTCCGTCCAGGTGCTGCGCGCCGAGCTGGAGCTGCCGCCGGAGGACGACGAGCTCCTCGGCATCGTGGAGCGGGAGGCCGATCGGCTGGGCCACCTGGTGACCGACTTCCTCGCCCTCACGAAGGAGGAGGCGCCCAACCTGCGGGAGGGGCACGTCGGCTTCCTCATCGGGGAGACCCTGGCGCTGCTGCGCAACAAGGGGCTCGCCGCGGGGGTCGAGGTCGAGGAGCGGTTGGACTACGACCCACCGGTCCACATCGACGGCGCGCGCATGCGGCAGGTCTTCTGGAACCTGTTCAACAACGCCTGCCAGGTGATGGGCGGCGCCGGGGTGCTGCGCGTCGCGACGGAGCGGGTCACGGCGGACGATCTCGGGGCCGAGCCGCTCGCGGACTCCGTCGGCGACTGGCAGCGGCTCGGCGGCGCCGGGGCCGGCTCCCCGCTGCGCCCCGGCGAGGGTGCGCTGCGCATCGTGGTCGAGGACACCGGGGTCGGGATCTCCGACGAGGCGCTGTCTCGCATCTTCGACCCCTTCTACACGACCCGTTCGGGCGGAACGGGCCTCGGTCTGGCGATCGTCGCCCGCATCGTGCAGTCCCACCGCGGGGTCATCACCGTGCAGAGCAAGCTCGGGGTGGGGACACGCTTCGCGGTCTGGCTACCGCTCGAGCCCGTGGCGATCCAAGATCCCTCCGAGGGCGAAGAGGACGAGGACGTGATCACCGACAGCTTTCAAGCACCCGAGGTCGACGCATGAGCGGCGGACGCGTCCTGGTCATCGACGATGACCTGTCCCTGCGCCAGTTCCTGAAGAACATGCTTCGGCGCGCAGGCTACGAGATCGAGACGGCAGCGGGAGGCGAGGAGGGGCTCGCGATCCTGGCGGCCAGCTCCGTTGACGTCGTCGTCACGGATCTGACCATGGAGGGGATGGACGGGATGGCGGTGCTCAAGTCAGTGCGTCAGCGGTGGCCGGCCACGGAGGTGGTGATGATCACGGCTCACGCGACCGCGGAGAACGCGGTGGAGGCGATGAAGCAGGGAGCCCACGACTACGTGGTCAAGCCCTTCAACGTCGATCAGCTGAAGGTGATCCTGCAGAAGGCCCTCGAGAAGAAGGCCATGCGCGAGGAGAACCTGACGCTCCGCGAGGCGCTGAAGGACCGCTTCGGCTACGGCAGCATGGTCGGCCGCAGCGAGGCGATGCAGCGCGTCTACGACCTGATGGATCGGGTGAAGGACACGCCCGTCACGGTGTTGATCACGGGGGAGAGCGGGACCGGCAAGGAGCTGGTCGCGCGGGCGATGCACTACGAGGGGGCGCGGCAGAGCAAGCCCTTCCGCTCCATCAACTGCGGCGCCATCCCCGAGAACCTCATCGAGTCCGAGCTCTTCGGATACAAGAAGGGCGCCTTCACGGGCGCGGTGCGCGACAGCCTCGGTCTCTTCGCCAGCGCCCAGGGGGGCACGGTCTTCCTGGACGAGGTGGGCGAGATGCCCCTGTCGACCCAGGTGAAGGTGCTGCGGGCCATCCAGGAGCGGAAGGTGAAGCCCATCGGCGGCTTCGAGGAGGTGCCGGTCGACGTGCGGATCGTGGCGGCGACCAACCGCGACCTCCAGGCGGAGGTCCGGGCCGGGCGCTTCCGGGAGGACCTCTACTACCGCCTCAAGGTCATCACGGTGGAGCTGCCGCCTTTGCGCGCGCGGCTGTCGGATCTGCGTCCCCTGACCGATCACTTCCTGACCATGTACGCGGAGCAGTTCGCGAAGCCTGGCGTGGTGCTGGACGACTCGACGCTGGTGGAGCTCGCGGCCTGGTCCTGGCCGGGCAACGTGCGCGAGCTCGAGAACGTGATCCAGCGTGGCGTGGCCCTGTGCCGGGGCACCGTGATCCTGCCCGACTGCCTGCCGCCGGAGATCCAGGCGGCAGCCGACGTGGGCGGCGGCTTCCCGACGGAGGTCGGCGGGGACGGCCTCGACCTCGAACGCACACTGGAGCGCTACGAGCGCCAGCTCCTCGAGAGCGCCCTCGCGTCCGCGGGGGGGATCAAGACGGAAGCGGCGCGCCTGCTGGGCATCAGCTTCCGGTCCCTGCGCTACCGGCTTCAGAAGATCGGCCTCGAGGACGAGGGGCCCCGCCCGAACTGAGGACGAGCCGGATCTGGCACGGCTCCTGAATAGGATTCAGTCCGGAACCCGACCGCACCGACGGATCGGGCTTGAACACACGGCCCGCGAGGCCAGACCGACCGCAGCGAGGGGGCTCCCACGGGAGCCAGGCGGGAGGTCGAGGACCGCGGGCAGAGGGCAGGCTCCCACGGGGGCCTGAGCCGAGGGGGACGCGACAGCGATTGAGTCGTCGCGTCATCGGCGGAACGCGGGGCCCGGTCTTCGGACCGGGCCTCGCTTCGTTCTTGGGGAGCGATCGCTCGCCTGCGATCGCGATCGCTGGGAAATCGCGCCTCCCCTTGTCGGGGTGACAAAGATCGTCACTCGGGGCGGCGCGGGGTGACAAAAAACGTCACTTTCGGCCGATCTCCACGCTGGTTGACAAGCGCCGCGCGGAAGGAGCCACGTCCCATGGCAGGCACGTCGGGGCAGTGGAGACAATTTTGGAGGACTGGCACGGTGACTGCAGTACTGGCCGGCACAAGCGAGTTTCCGTTCCGTTCCACCAATTGAAGGAGTCTTCCAATGCGAAGCAACAAGGGTTTCACCCTCATCGAGCTGATGATCGTCGTCGCCATCATCGGCATCCTG
>JAJDAI010000954.1 GCA_029261955.1 Deltaproteobacteria bacterium
CGACGACGACTCCGCGGACGACGACGACATCACGGCCGACGACGACGACATCACCGCGGATGACGACGACATCACCGCAGACGACGACGACTCTGCGGCCGACGACGACGACATCACGGCCGACGACGACGACGCGACGGCCCCCCCGGTCTGCCCGACGGACGCCCTGGACTGCGACACGCCGTCCCACAGCTGGAACAACGGCGGCGCCGGCTCCACCGCGACCAACACCGACTACAGCTGCGGTCGCTACGGCGGGCACAGCGGCCCCGAGTACCACTACCTCTTCGTCGCGGACGTCGACGGGGAGTACACCGTCAGCCTCACGGGCCTGACGGCGGACCTCGACCTCTTCGTGCTCGACGGCAGCGACTGCGACCCGACCTCGTGCCTGGAGGAGTCGGTCAACGGCCCGCCGCAGGACGAGGAGATCGAGTTCGAAGCCCAGGCCGGCGAGGTCTTCGTGTTCGTGGTCGA
The DNA here is from genome assembly GCA_029261955.1 of Deltaproteobacteria bacterium. Lineage (GTDB taxonomy): Bacteria > Myxococcota_A > UBA796 > UBA9615 > UBA9615 > CALCXL01. The sequence continues at coordinate 478 of JAJDAI010000954.1, forward strand.
CGGCTGGTCCAACGCCGTCAGCGACTACACCATCACCCTCGAGTGCAACCCGGACACGGGCGACGACGACGACGACGCCACGGTCCCCCTCGAGGACAACGACGGCGACGGTTGGTTCACCGACGAGGACTGCGACGACAGCAACGCGGCCATCAACCCCGACGCCGCCGAGGTCTGCGACACCGTCGACAACGACTGCGAAGGCGGCATCGACGACGACGCCTGCCAGGGCTGTGAGCAGGCCGAATACGCCGGCCACACCTACCAACTCTGCAACGACTTCGGCCTCGACTGGCAGGGCGCTGCGGGCGCCTGCTCGGCCTACGGCTACTACCTGGTCACCATCGACGATGCGGCCGAGAACGACTTCCTCGGGGACGAGGCGGGCAGCGGCGACTGGTGGATCGGATACAACGACCGGAACTGGAGCGAAGGCAGCTTCTTCTGGACGGGCGAGCCCTCGACCACCGGCTACGAGAACTGGAACAGCGGCGAGCCCAACAACTCGGGCGGCTGGCCCGGCGAGGACTGTGCCGAGGTCGCCGCCAACATCGGCTGGCAGTGGAACGACCTGAACTGCAACACGAACCAGGCCTGGATCTGCGAGCTCAACCAGTAGGTTGACCCGCCGGGCTGGATGGGGTGGATGGGGTCAGACCCCAGCTGGCCCGCTCAGTCCTCCCACTGGATGGTGAGCTTGTAGGCGCCGCCGGCGCCCGAGGCGCAGGCGATCGTGAAGATCTGCTGGTCGCCTTCATCGAAGCTCTGGTCGTCGAAGAGCCAGGTCTCGGGCGTGCCCGTGCCGCTGAACTGCTCGTCGGGGTTGGCCGGGTTGCCCAGGGGCGGGGTCCAGATCAGCAGGTCGATGTCGCCCTCGCCACCGTCCCACTCCAGGGTCGCCGTGAGCAGGCCGTCGGCCGGCATGGTCAGCTGGAAGTTGTCGTTGTCGCCCGTCCAGGGCCAGTCCTCGCTCTGGTCCCAGCCGCAGGCCTCCCGCGGGCTCGAGGCCTCGCCGTCGGTCAACTCACCTGTGACGGTCAGCTCCCGGTTGAGCGTCGGATCCCAGTCCGTGTCGATGTCCTCGGGGTTGAAGGGCTGCTCATTGGTGGTGTCCCCTTCCTCGGCGTAGCTGTAGGTCGGCGGCGGGCCGGGGTCTTCCTCCTCCTCCGGCGGGCAGCCGGCCAGGACGGGCAGCAGGACGACGGAAAGGACAAAACGCAGCAGACGCATCGCGGGCTCCGGGGATCAGCGAGGGGCGATGCTACACTCAGCGGCCCACGTCAGCCCCCCGAAGAGGCGCATGGAACGGGAACGAAACCTCGAAATCAAAGTCGGATTCTTCGTGATGATGGGGCTCAGCCTCCTCGTCGTGAGCGTCGTGATCCTGGGCAGCGAGCAGAACCTCTTCGAGCGCAACTACACGCTGCACGGAAGCTTCTCCGACATCTCCGGGTTGCGTGAAGGTGCGTCCGTCCGGCTCGCGGGCATGGACGTCGGCCTCGTCGCGACCATCGAGTTCCCCCTCGATCTGGAGAAGAAGGAGGTGCACGTGCACATGCGCATCGCCGAACGCTTCCAGGATCGCATCCGGGGCGACACGCTCGCGACGATCCAGACGCAAGGCGTGCTGGGGGACAAGTACATCGCGCTGGATCTCGGCTCGTCCGATCGCGCGGCGCTCGCGGACGGCTCCTGGCTGGAGACGCGAGACCCCCAGGACCTGCTGGCCGGGATCGACGACATCAAGCAGAACATCCTCGAGATCACTGAGAAAATCAACATCATGCTCGGCAGCGAGTCGGGCCAGGACGCGGGCGCGTCCATCCGCGGGATCCTCACATCCTTCAAGAACGTGGCCGCGGAGATCGAGCGCGGCGACGGCATCGTCCACGAGCTGATCTACGACAAGAAGGCCGGCCAGGACATGAAGCGGATGGTGGGCAACATCTCCACCGTCATGGCGTCCATCGACGGCCTCGTCGTGGACATCAAGGAGGGTGACGGCACCATCCACAAGCTGATCTACGACGACCAGATCAGCGGCCTGGTGGCGGCGCTGGAGACGGCGGTCGACGGGATCAACGTCGTCATCCACGACATCAAGGAAGGCGACGGCGTGCTCAACACCCTCGTCTACGGCGAGGGCACGGAGAACCTGCTCAACAACCTCACCGAGGCCTCGGCCGACATCCAGACGATCATCGCGGGCATCAAGGACGGCGAGGGCACGCTCGGCGCGCTGCTGGTCGATCCGACGGTCTACGAGGACGTGAAGACGCTGCTCGGCGGGGCCAAGCGCAACAAGATCCTCAAGTCCTACGTGCGCGACACCATCCGCAAGAATGAGCGCCAGCAAGGCCTGAGCGACGGAGGCGCGGTCTCTCAGTGAGCCCGTCGTTCGCCCTCCTGCTCCGTCCGCGGGTTCTGGGGCTGCGCAACGCCTGGCGGGAGGCCGACCGGGCTCGGAAGTTCAGCTACTCCTTCTTCCTGGGCCTGACGCTGCTCTTCTGGCTGGGCGTCTTCGGCGTCTGCTGGTGGTTCCTCGACGCCTTCTACGGGCTGGAGCTGATCGGCCCGATCGTCATCCACCGGGCCTTCGGCATCCTCTTCAGCGCGTTCCTGGCGCTGCTGACGGGCTCGAACGTCATCACCGCGCTGAGCTCCTACTTCCTGTCGGCGGACATGCAGCTCATCCAGTCGCTGCCGCTGGGCGAGCGGCGGGTCTTCTACTTCCGCTTCCTGGACTCGGTGCTGTCCTCGTCCTGGATGATCCTGATCTTCGGCCTGCCGCCCCTGGTGGCCTACGGGCTCGTGGTCGGCGCCGGGCCGCTCTACTACCTCGTCGCGCTGGCCGGGCTGGCGGCCTACCTCGTGCCCCCGGCGGCGCTGGGCGTGGCCATCGCCTTCGTGCTCGTGCGCGGCTTCTCCGCCGGGCGCATCCGCGAGATGATGACCTTCGTCTCGGCGGCCTTCCTCATCGGGATCCTGCTCTTCGTGCGCTCGCTGCGGCCCGAGCAGCTGGTCGATCCCGACCGCTTCGAGACGCTGGCTGAGGCCATCGCCGCCATCCAGACCATCGACTCCGCCTGGCTGCCCTCCACCTGGCTGCTGGACCTGTGCTTCTGGGCCGGGGGGGATCCGGGCTCGCTGCCCTGGCTGAGCCTGGGCCTGCTGTTTGTGGCCGGGCCCGCGGCGGTGGTGGTCACGCGCTGGGCCGTGGCGCCCATCTGGTTCGAGGCCTGGAGCCGCGCGCAGGAGGCGCCGAAGAAGACGGCGAGCCGCTCGCCGCTGGTGAACCGGGTCATCGACCGCGCGACGGCGAACCTGTCGCCGGTCTGGCGCGCGCTGCTCCGCAAGGACATCCGGCTGTTCCTGCGGGAGCCGGGGCAGTGGATCCAGGGGATCATGTTGCTCGGCCTGGTCGCGGTCTATGCCTACTCGATGTCGTTCCTGAGCCCCGAGAAGCTCGAGATCGCGGGCGCCG
>JAJDAI010000955.1 GCA_029261955.1 Deltaproteobacteria bacterium
TCGCGGCGGCGGAGGACCGCGTCTCCATGGGTGGCGACGTCGCGGTCGAGGCAGGCGAGGACCTCGAGGGCGACGTGGTCGTCTTCGGAGGCGACGTCCGCGTGGACGGCCGTGTGCGCGGTGACGTCGTGGTCCTGGGCGGGGAGCTCCGGTTGGGGCCCTCGGCGCGGGTCGACGGGGATGCCGTGCACCTCATCGGGCGCTACACCGCCGCCGACGGCGCGCAGGTGGGCGGCTCCCGAGTGGGAGTGGGCGAGGGCGAGGCCGCGGGCCTGGCCGGGCAGTTGGAGGCGGCCGGGGGAGCCTCGACCTCCGCGGGCGGCGATCTGAGCGACCTGCGGCGGGGACGCTCCGTCCCGGGGCAGCAGGTCCTGGGTTCGGTGGGCGCGCGCCTGGGCAGCTGGGTGCTCGGCTCGCTCTTCCTGCTCGTGGTCGGGCTGCTGTTCCTGAACACCTGGCCCGAGCGCTCGAGGAACCTGCGCCGGACGCTGGAGGCGGCCCCGGGCTGGTCCTTCGCCATGGGCGGCATCGTCTCGCTGGGCCTGCTGCTCCTGTCCCTGCTCCTGATGATCTCCGTGGTGGGCTGGGTCGCCTTGCCCTTCGTGGTCACCCTCGCCCTCGGCGTCTGGCTGACCGGGCTCACGGGCCTGCTGGAGGCGGTCGGCGATCGGCTGCCCCTGCCGGAGTCGGCCCGCAGCCGGGGCTCGGCCTTCGTGGCGGGCTGCGCGGTCTTCGCGCTCATCGGCATTCCCTGGACCTTCGGGGGCCTGGGCGGGCTGTTGGCCGGCGCGTTGCTGCTGGCCGTGGGGTGCATGGCGGTGGGCGCCGCGGTGCTCTCGGGCCTCGGGCGCAATCCCTACAGCGGCAGGTGATTCCGGTCACCCCTTGACACCCCCCGGCTCGACTCCCGAACATCGGCCGCCTTGAGCCGCTCGATCTCCGCCCCCGACCCCCTTCCCTTCGACGGATCCACGCGCCGCGACCACCTCGGCCGCGGCGACGAGGTCGAATACGACGTGTTGATCGTCGGCGGCGGGCTGGTGGGCGCAGCGGTGGCGCGCGACGCGGCGCTCCGGGGCCTGCGCGCCGCGCTGATCGACCGGAGCGACCTGGGCAGCGGCGCCTCGGACGGCGCCCCGGCGACCTCGTCTCGCTGGCTGGACGATCTGCTCGGTGGCCGCTGGCTCCGCTTCGCCCGGGACGCCGCGGAGCGCGACCGCCTGGGGGAGCTCGTCGCGCCTCACGGCATGATCCCCAGCTGGCTCGCCCTGCCGTCCGGGGTGCCGCTCGCCGGCCTGCGCGCCGCCGCCGGACGCCTCGCGGCGGGCCTGCCACGCACGGGCCGACGCGCGGATGAAGCCGTAGCCACCCACACCACCGCGGGCGCCCGCCTGTGCCTGGAGACGGCGCGCAGCGCCCACCAGGCGGGCGCCGCGATCCTGCCCTACGTCGAGCTCGCGGGCTTCCGGGTCGAGCGCGCGCGGGTCCGCGGCGTGCACGCCTTCGACCGCCTCACGGGCACCGAGATCGAGCTCCGAGCGCGTGTGGTGATCAACGCCACCGGGCACTGGTCCGAGCGAACCCGTGGGCTGCGCGGCGACCGACCCCGCCTCACGAGGCTGGAGAAGGTGGTCCGCGTCGCGGTGCCCGGCCGCGACGAGGCCGGCGCCCACCGCGCCTGGCCCGGCGGCTCGGTGGAGATCCAGCGCGGGCGCCTGGTCTGCAGCGTGGACGTCGGCACCTTCGAGGGCGACTTCGACCGCCCCGAGGCGGGCTCCGGAGAGGTGGCGCTCGCGCTGCAGGCTGCAGGCGAGCAGCTCGGCCGCACCTTGCCCGAGCCCAGCGAGGCCTGGGCCGTGTTGCGCCCCGAGCCGCTGCTGGGGCGCCGGGGCACCGCCGTGGTCGCCGAAGACGACGACGGCCTCATCACCGCTGCAGGAGGCGAACTCGCCGACCACCGGATCACCGCCGCGCGCACCGTGGCGCGGCTGGCGCGCTCGCTTCGAGTGGACGGCCTGCACCTGGGCGCCTGCCCCACCGGGGCCCTGCCCCTCCCGTCCAGCGAGGGTCTGGGTCGCACCGCGAAGCACGGGCAGGCCGCAGACGCCGGTCTGGACGACGCGGGTCGGCACCTGGGGCCCGACGTGGCCCACCACCTGTTGCACACCTACGGAGCCGCGTGGGTCGAGGTGGCCGAGCGCTGCGTCGATGCGCCCGAGCAGGCCGAGCGGCTGCTGCCGGACCAACCCTGGATCGCCGCCGAGGTGGAGCACGCGGTGGCCCGCGACCTGGCATTGACCCTGGAGGACGTCGGCCTGCGGCGCCTGCGCCTGCGGGACGCACCGGCGGATGCAGCCTGGGCTGCCGCGCCGCGCCTGGGTGAACGGGTGGCCGCCCTGCTGGGCTGGTCCTCCTTCGACACCGCCCGCCAGGTGGAGCGCCTGCGGGCGGCCCTTCGCGAGCGCAGCCCACCTGAGTCCTGATCCTCAGAGCTGCAGCAGCAGCAGGCCGTAGTAGAGCGCGGTCGTGGCCCAGGTGGATCGCTCCCAGGAGGCAGCCTGCGCCCACGGAACCGCTTGGGCTGGTGCGGTCTTCAGCCCGGTGATCTGAAGCTGCTCCCGCATGGCCAGCACCGCATAGAAGCCGACGACGAAGAGCCCGTAGCCGAGCCCCGCCAACGCGGAAAGCCCCGCCGCCACCAGCATCGCCAGCGCCATCGAGGCGTTGCCCAGGTAGATCGGGTGCCCGACCCACCGGTAGGGCCCCGACGAGACCCGATCGATCGGGGGACCTGGATCGCGGGTGCGGCCGCGACCGCCCAGGTGCGTGAAGGCCCAGAGCCGCAGCGCCAGCCCGGGGACGAGGAGGCCCAGGCTCGCCGCGAGCGTCGCGGGAGTCGGGCGCGCCAGCCCCAGAACCAGCGCCGCCACCCCAGCCAGAATCAGGCCGCGGTGGCGAAACGCCGAGTCGAACAGGCGATCTCTCAGAGGCTGCAGAAGGCCCCTCGGAACGCGTCAGCGGCCTCCGCGCGGGACATGTCGCCCTTGCCCTTCACGGACTCGCGGAAGGCCTCGACCCGCTCACCGGGCGCCTTGCCCGAGCCTGCGAGGTCCTTCGCTGCGATGGAGTCGCCGCCTGCCGCGAGCGCCTCGAGGATGCGGGCCAGCTCGACCTCCTCCTCGCCGGATGCCACCTTCGCAGCACGCGCCGCCAGCTCCCCGGCCCGGGCGGAGTCGCCCGTGCGCACGGCGATCTCGCCGAGCCGGCTCAAGGCCGCGAAGTTCTGCTTGTCGTACATCAGGACCTTCTCGTAGTGCAGCACGGCCTTGTCCGTAAAGTGCAGCTTCTGCTCGAGCACGTCACCCTTCGTCATGTAGGCGAGGATGACCTGGTCCGGATCCCGGGCGTACTTGATGATGCTGTTGTAGGTCGACAGCAGCGAGTTCCAGTCTCCGCCCTTCTGGTGGATGGACGCGATGCCCTGGAGCGCCGAGACGTGGTTCGGCGACTGGTCGAGCGCCTTCTTGAAGCGCTTGAGCGCGTTCTTGCTGTCGTCGAGCTCCAGCTCGGCCCGGCCGAGGCGCAGGTAGAGCTGGGTCAAGGACGCGGAGTCCCCGGTGCCGCCCCGCAGACGCAGGATGGCACGGGAGGTCTCCCGGGTCCGGGCCCAGTCGCCCGCCTCGAAGTAGCGCGGCGCGGCCGCCTCCAGGGACGGGAGGTGGGTGGGCGTGAGCTCCAGGGCGCGGGCGAAGCGGGCCAGCGCCTGGTCGTCCTTCTTCGCGCGACTGAGCACGGTGCCGAACTTGTAGTAGTACGCCGTCGCCTCGATGCGGTCGTCGTCGTCGTCCTCGATGTCCATCTCGCCGATCATCGGCTCGTAGGCCTCGAAGACCGTCGGGGCGAGGTCCCACTGCTCCGTGTCGAAGTAGTAGTTGACGAAGAAGCCCAACGCGCTGGAGCAGCCCGAGTCCAGGTCCAGCGCCTGGCGGAAGAGCAGCGCGGCGCCGTCCCGATCCAGCAGCTGATCCAGCTTGATGCGGGCGGCATCCTCAAGCAGGCGGACCTTGTCGGCGTCCTGCTCGGAGAGCTCGACCTCCTGCTCCGTGAGGGAGATGACCTGCTCCCAGTCCCCGCGCGCCGTTGCGATGGCGCGCAGCGTAGCCAGGGCGGCAGCGGAGGGCGGCTCGGCGGCGGCGGCGGCCCGCAGCAGCGCGACCGCGCGATCGGTCTCACCGGCTCGCTCGTGGGCGATGACGCCCAGCTCGGTCCGGCGGTCGCGAAGCGCGTCCCCTTCGAGCGCGGCCAGGCCGCGTTCGGCGATGTCCAGGTAGCCGTGCCAGTTGCCCGCGTCCTCGTAGAGCTTCAGCAGCCGCTCGACGGCCTCGTCGTTGGACGGCTCGCTCTGAAGGACCTTCTGCCAGGACGAGATGGCGACCTTGCTGTTGCCGATGCGGTCCTGCCAGATGCGCGCGATCTCCACGAAGAAGGGCACCCGCCGATCCTCGGGCGCGGAGTTCGCTTCCCGCGCGACCACGCCGACGAGGCTGGTCCAGTTCTCGGACTTCGTGTGCAGCTCCCGCAGCGCCTCGAGGGCGGGACGGTGGCTGGTCTGGTGCTCGAGGGCTTCCTCGAAGCGCGCGATGGCGGTTTCGGTGTCGTCGTGCGCGTCGAGCGCGATCCGACCCAGCTGCGAGGCGGCTTCGGCCCGCTCGGCCGGCTCGGCCGCAAGCTCCGCCAGCTTCTTCAGGTAGCCCTCGGCCTCGTCGAACTCGCCGCGGCTGAGGTGGATGCCACCCAGGCCGCGGAGCGCGACCAGGTTCTCCGCCTCGCGCTCGTTGAGCTTCTTGTAGAAGTCGAAGGCGCTGTCGGAGGTGACGCCCTTGTCGCTGAGCAGACGCTGGGTGCGGGCTTCCGCGCCGTTGCGCACGCCCTTGTCCCGGGCGCCGTCGGCGACCACTTCCAGGGCCGCGAGCACACCGTTCCAGTCCTCGCGGTCGACGTGCAGGCGCTCCAGGTGGCTGGCCGCAGGCAGGAAGCCCGGGCTGCGCGTGAGCACCTCGTTGAAGGCCGCGATGGCGCCGTCTTCGTCCCCGGCGCCGGCGAGTCCCTCGCCCAGCTCCATGAGGCGGCTGATGGCGTCGGCGTCGGTGCTGTCGCCCACGAGGGAGTCGACCATGGAGCGGAGGCGCTCGGAGTCCTTCGCTTCCAGGGCCAGGCGACGCAGCGCGTCGAAGGCGCGCTGGCGCCCCACCGGGTCCTCAAACGCGATCTGATAGGCCTCGATGGCATTGTCCCGCTCGCCCAGGTTCTCCAGCTGCTCGCCGGCGAGCAGGGCGTAGAACGTGCGGACAGGCTGCGCCGCCGCGGAGCGGGCCTCGCGGTCGTAGACGTCAGCCAGCGCGGCAGTGTCGCCAGCCTGGCTGTGCACGCGCTCGAGGCCTTCGAGGGCCATGGCGTGCTCGCCCTGCATGCCGAGGGCGCGCTCGTAGAGGCCAGCGGCGCTGACGCCGTCCTCACGGACCTCCTCGTTGAGCAGGCCGGCCTGGAAGAGACAGGCCGCGCGCACGTCGGCCGAGGCCGACTCGTCGTCGCCGACGGAGGTGTAGACCTCCATGGCCTGGTCCCACAGCTGCATGGCCTCGCAGACGATGCCCACCGCAGCGCGCGGCAGCTCGCCCGGCTGCTCGGACTTGCCGAGTTCGGCCACTTCGGTCATCACGCCGCCGGCGTCGCCGAGCTCCCGCAGGGCCGCGATGAGCTGGACCCGGAGGGCCCCCGCGGCGCGGGCATCGGTCGTGCCGCGCAGCTGCTGGCCGTAGGCCTCCGCCAAGGCGCCGTGGTCGCCCGTGCTGCGGTAGACGCGGCGCAGGGCCGAAGCCGCGACGGGGCTGCCGGGCTCGACTCCGAGCGCGGCGTTGTACTGACCCAGCGCGTCCTGCACGCGTCCGGCGCGCTCGTAGGCTTCGCCGGCACCGAGGTGCGTCCACAGGGCCTGTCGGCCCGAGGCGCCCTCCGCCATCTGCTGGAGCAGCAGGCCGTAGGCGTCCCAGTCCCCGCGGGCTGCGTAGAGGTCCACGAGGTCGAGCGAGGCGGCGAGGAAGTCGGGCGCCACGTCGAGCAGGCTGCGGTAGGCAGCTTCGGCGGCGTCCTGGTCCTCGAGGCGCGTCAGGGCGATCCGTCCGCTGCGGTAGAGCAGCGAGACCTTGAGCGCCGCGTCTTCGGTCTCCGCGGCGGCCTGCCGCAGGGACTCGGCGACCTCGGCCCAGCGCCCGTCCTGCTGGAAGGCCTCCACCAGCCACTCGCGTGCGAGCAACGAGCCGGGGCCCGCCTCCGCCGCGCGCTGCAGGGCGGAGATGGCGCGGTCGCGCTGCTCGGCTGCATCCCAGGCGCGCGAGGCGCGCAGCAAGTAGGCAGATCGGGCCTCGGCCCCGTCGACCAGGCCGGCGGCCTGCTCGAGGCGCTCGGCGCGTGCGGCGTGGTCCCCGGCGCGGCCGAGGACACCGACGAGGGCGTCGGCCGCGGGCAGGAAGCTCGGCGCGAGCTGGCAGGCGGCTTCGAGCCGCTTGCGCGCCCCGTCCGCATCGTCCAGACGATCCTCGGCCACTTCGGCCAGCTTCAGGTAGATGGCCACCTTGACCCGGGTGTCGGACTCCGCCTCGGCGAGCCCCTCCAGGTGCGCGGTCAGGCCGGCCCAGTCGCCCTCGGCGACGAGGACCTGGCGGCGTCCCTCGCGGGCATCCACGCAGGCGGCATCCGCCTCCAGGGCCTGGTCGAAGAACGTGCGCGCAGCGGCGGCGTCGCCCTTCTGCTGGAGCGCGATCCGGCCCTGGGTGCTGAGCAGGTGAGCGCGAAGCGACGAGTCCTGGACGCTGTCCACGGCATCGGCGCAGGCGGTCTGCAGGCCGTCCCAGCGAGCCTGCGAAGCCAGCCAGTGGCGGTGCTCCTCGGCCAGCACGTCCGGCGTAGCCGAAGCCGCGATCGCAGCGCGGAAGTCCGCGTCGACCGCATCCGCGGAGAGGGAGCCGGCGTCGCCGGTGCGGGCGGCGCGGGCGAACCAGAAGGCGGCGTCCGGGCCGTCCCAGGCCTCAGCCGCGCCTCGGTAGAGCTCGACGAGGCCGGCGGTGTCGCCCGCATCCTGGAGCAGGCGCTCGGCCGCGAGCAGCGCGGGGATGAAGCGGCCGTCGTTGCTCAAGCAGTTGCGGAAGGACTCGACGGCCTCAGCGGAGGTCTTGAGGACCTCGTCGTGCAGGCGGCCGAGTTCGTAGTCGACGCGCAGGCGTTCGCCGTCGCCGGCCAGGCCGCGGGCCTGATGCAGCACCTCGACGAGGGCCGACCAGCTCTGCGTCCGGTAGTGGATCTCGCGGAGGAAGCGCAGCGCGATGTAGTTGTCCGGAGCGACGCCCAGGGCGCGCTTGAGATCGGCCGCCGCCTCGGTCAGGCGATCCAGCTGCGAGAGCTGGATGTGGGCCGAGGCGAGCAGGGCAGCCGTCTGGCTGGCCGGGTCCTTCGCCGTCTCGCTCCGTCGGGCGAGCAGGTCGACCGCGCGGGACCAGTCCTCACGACCCGCGTGCAGGCGGATCAGCTCGTGCAGCGCCGGCCCGAAGTCGGGGGCGGACTGCAGGGCGGACTCGAAGCGGGCTTCGGCGCCGCTCCAGTCCCCGATGCGGTGGGCGAGGATCCGACCGACCTCGAAGAGGAGAGCCGCACGCTCGCCAGCGCGCTTCTTGTTGGTGAGACCCTCGGCTTCGGCCGTCAGCTCCGACACGGCGCCCGACCAGTCGTCGGCTCCGGGGAGCTCGCCGTCCACGGGCGCTGGGGTCGAAGGCGGCGCGGGCGCGGCGACGGCGGCCGGCGCGGTGAGATCGGCGAGCTTGCGCTCCCCGATCGGGATCGTCGCCTCGTCCGCGGGCTCGCGCACGGCTGCGCCCTCGTCTTCCTCGTCGCCCACGAACACCTGGGCGTCGAAGTCCATCTCAGCCGCAGCAGCGGCACCGGCGGCGCGGCGCGCGGACAGCGGAACGTCGCTGGCGGCGGCCTCGGCCCCGTCGGGCAGCCCGGTCGGATCGTCGGCGGCGGACGCGGCCTCTTCCGCCTTCGCAGCGGCCTCTTCCGCCTTCGCAGCGGCCTTTTCCGCCTTCGCAGCGGCTTCGGACTCGGCGGCGGCCTTCGCGGCGG
>JAJDAI010000956.1 GCA_029261955.1 Deltaproteobacteria bacterium
GAGGACTGCGGCGGCATGGGGCTGTCCGTCACCGACGGCTCCGTCATCGCCGAGGAGATCGCCTGGGGCTGCACGGGCATCGGCACCGCCATGGAGGCCACCGGGCTCGCCGAGGCGCCGGTCATCGTCGCGGGCACGGACGCGCAGAAGAAGAAGTACCTCGGCCGCATGACCGAGGAGCCCCTGCTCGCCGCCTACGCCGTGACCGAGCCGGGCGCTGGCTCCGACCTCGCCGCTGCCCGCACCACGGCCGTCCGCAAAGGCGACACCTGGGTGATCAACGGCGAGAAGATGTGGATCACCAACGGCAGCGTCGCCAACTGGTACTTCGTGCTCGCGAAGACCGACGCCGAGGCCGGCACCGGCAACGCCTTCACGGGCTTCATCGTGGACCGGGACTCGTCCGGCATCACGGTGGGCAAGAAGGAGTGGAACATGGGCCAGCGTGCGTCGGACACGCGCGGCATCACCTTCGAGAACGTCGAGGTCCCGGACGCCAACCGCCTGGGCGACGTGGGCTTCGGCTTCAAGATCGCCATGAAGGCCTTCGACCGCACGCGCCCGATGGTCTCCGCCGCGGCGGTCGGCCTGTCGCAGCGGGCCATGGACGAGTCGATCAAGTACAGCCTGGAGCGCCAGACCATGGGCCGGCCCATCGCCAGGCACCAGGCCATCGCCTTCATGATCGCCGACATGGCCACGAAGATCGAAGCCGCGCGGCTGCTGGTGCGCCAGGCCTGCTGGATGGTCGACAACGGCAAGCGGAACACGAAGTACGCGTCCATGGCCAAGGCCTTCGCGGCGGACGCGGCCATGGAGATCTCCACCAACGCGGTGCAGGTCCACGGCGGCTACGGCTACAGCTCGGAGTACCCGGTTGAGAAGCTGATGCGGGACGCCAAGGTCTTCCAGATCTACGAGGGAACCTCGCAGATCCAGCGCCTCATCATCAGCCGGCACGTGCTCGCCGGCGGCTGAGGGTCCAGAACGAGCGAGGCCGCGCCGGAGCGATCCGGCGCGGCCTTCTCGGTTCTGGGGAGCTAGTTGAAGGCCGGCACGCCGATCTGGGTCTGCACGATGGGCTCTCCGCCGGTGCTGCTGACGGTGCTGCCGACCTCGGTGACCGTGAAGACCGCGCTGCCGTTGTTCAGGGCCAGGAAGACGGTCTGGGCGTTGCCGAAGGCCGGGTCCATGACGTTGGCGATGATGTCGATGTCGCCGTCGCTGTCCCAGTCGTAGGGGTACATCCAGCCGTAGCCGGGGTTGTCGTTGCCGCTCTCGATGGCGGGGTAGAGGTCGAAGGCCTCGACGCCCGGGCCCGAGGCGGGCGCCGGCGCGAGGGGGTTGGTCTCCCAGAACCAGACCTGTCCAGCGTCCCCGTCGTCGTCCAGCCCTCCGACGATGTCGGCCCAGCCGTCGCCGTTGAAGTCCGCCACCGCGAGGCCGTTGACCACCCGGTCCAGGCTGGCGCCCGGGGCCGAGGTGAAGCTGCCGTCGCCGTTGCCGATCCACGCGGTGCACACGGTGGGCGGGACGGCCGAGTTCGCGCACTCGACGAAGTCCGGCACGCCGTCCTGGGTCAGATCGACGGGCGGCATCGCGACCACTTCGTGGGTGTTGTCGTCCTGGGGATCCCAGTAAGCGAGCTCGAAGGGCCGGTTGTCGTTGGGGCCGAACTCGTCCTCGGTCTCCCAGCTGGTGCCGTCGCCGTCGTTGAGCCAGACCACGCCGTCCCCGCTCCAGTACTCCCAGCCGAGCACGTCCAGGTCGCCGTCGCCGTCCAGGTCCGCGACGCCCCACATGTCCTCGATGTTGTCCGGGAACTCGAAGCCGTTGTTGGTGATGCCGTCGCTGGTGAAGGTGCCGTCGCAGTTGTTCTCGTACAGGTGCGCGGCGTAGCCGTTGCCTCCGCGCGCGGTGATGAAGTCGAGGTCGGTGTCGCCGTCGAAGTCGCCAGCGACCGCCGACCAGACCTGCCCGTTGCCCGGCGGGTTGTGGTTGGCGGCGGCGTCGAAGCCCGTCCCGTTCCAGTCGAAGCGCTCCATGTCGCCGGCCGAGACCCCCTTGACGAAGAACTGGCCGCAGACCGGCTCGGTCGCGTCGTCGTCGTCCGTGGGGGTCGCGTCGTCGTCGTCCGTGGGGGTCGCGTCGTCGTCGTCGCTGGGCGTCGCGTCGTCGTCGTCCCCGGTGTCGGGGCAGCCGAGCTCGAGCCGGAAGTCCGAGACGCTGCCGTCGAAGCCTTCGACCACGACGTGGATGGTCTGCCCGGCTTCGGCCTGGAAGACGACCAGCTCGGACTCGGACCCGCCGGCGAAGGAGCCGCCGAGGCAGCTGTCCGGGTCGCAGCCGTTGCTGCCGTCGAGCACGAGCAGATCCAGGTCCTCCTGGAGCTGGCCGAGGCTCACCGAGTGCTCACCCGTCGCCTCCGCGATGAACTCGTAGACGAACTCGGGCCCCGAGAAGCCGAAGTCGGTCTGGCAGCCGTACTGCTCGACGGACTGGGTGCTGCCTGGGCCGCCGTTGTTGCCCGCCACGACCTGGCCGCAGCTGATGACCTCGGCCGGCACGCAGTCCCCGGGCACGCTGTCGTCGTCGTCCGGCGGCGTGAGGTCGTCGTCGTCGTCCGGCGGCGTGGAGTCGTCGTCGTCCGACGGCGTGACGTCGTCGTCGTCCGGCGGCGTGGCGTCGTCGTCGTCGTCGTCGGCCGAGTCGTCGTCGTCGTCCTGAGCGGAGTCGTCGTCATCGTCCAGACCGAAGAAGGTCCAGCTCCCGGAGGGGCAGCCCGTTCCGATCAGGAGCAGGGCAAGCAGGAGGCCAAGGGGGGTTGTCTGCTTCATAGCCGCGCACCTTACCAGCGAGGTCTGCGGTTGGAAGGGCATCCTGGACCCCGGTCCGCCGCTTGAACTGCCCCACCCTGTGGGTCGATACTCCGGCATGACCTACGTCGTTACCCGCCTCTGCCGCGACTGCCTCGACACCGCCTGCGTCGGCGTCTGCCCGGTCTCCTGCATCTACCGCTACGTCGGGGATGACACGGAGAAGTACCCCAACCAGCTCTACATCCACCCCGGTGAGTGCGTGGACTGCAACGCCTGCGAGCCAGCCTGTCCCTGGGAAGCCATCTTCCCCGAGGACGACGTGCCCGCCGTGTTCGCGGAGGACACCGCGCTGAACTACGCGATGGAAGACGACGAAGACGACTTCGAGGTCTGCGACGAGGAAGAGCACGAGCAGCCGACGCCCGAGGCCATCGAGACGAACAAACGCAAGTGGGGCGTGTGAGGGCTTCGAGGCCGCTGGGCCTCGAAGCGAGCTAGCCGGGCGGCCAGGTCAGCGTGCGCCCGCCGAGCAGGTGCACGTGCAGGTGAAACACCGTCTGCCCCGCGTCCGCGCCCGTGTTGATGACGAGGCGGTAGCCCGACTCCTCGAGCCCGAGCTTCCGGGCCAGATCGCGCGCGACCACGAAGAGGTGGCCGACCAGCGCCGCGTCCGCGTCCTCGATCCCGTCGATGCCGGCGATCTCCTGGCGGGGAATGATCAGCAGGTGGGTCGGCGCCTGGGGGTTGATGTCCCTCAGCGCGATGCAGAGCTCGTCCTCGTGGACGATGTCGGCCGGGATCTCCTTGCGGAGGATCTTCGAGAAGACGGTGTTGCCCATGGTGTCGCTGTCTCCCCGGTCCGGTGCTGCTCCGCAGAAGGGGGGCTCCGCGGCGGGGGGAAGTATGCGGCACCGATCCGCGCCGCACAAACCGACTGCGCTGCAATGAAGGCCCGAAGCGGGCGTAGGATCAAGACGTGAGCGAACCGCTGACCGTGTTGTGCCGATCGTCCTGGCCGGAGCGCCCCGAGCGGGTCGTGCCGGTGGCGCCGGGGGTCGACCTGTTCACGGCGATCCGAGCCGCCGGCCTGCCCATCGCCTCGTCCTGCACGGGGCGGCTGGTCTGCGGGAGGTGCGTCGTCGGGGTGGACGGCCCCGTGAACGCCGCCGAAGAAGAGGAGCGGGCCGTGCTCGAGCGCGAAGGCGTGCCCGAGCTGCGCCTCGCCTGCCGGACGATCCCCGGCGGCCCGGGTGTCGTCGTCACCGCGAGCTACTGGTAGGGAGGGGACGTGGAAGCCTTCATGGACAACGCGGTCCCCTGGATCGCCCACATCATCCTGCTGGTGGCCTGCATCGCGGGCTGCGTCGGCAGCTTGATCCCCGCCGTGCCCGGCGCGGTCATCATCCTCGTGGGTTCGGTCATCCACGGCGCCATGACGGGCTGGGATCCGCTGGGACCGTGGACCCAGGGAGGCCTGCTGGCCCTCGTGGTGGTCGCCAACGCCGCGCAGTGGGGCATCTCGGCCTTCGGCGCGAAGAAGTACGGCGCCTCCAACTGGGGCATCGCCGGCGCCATGGTCG
>JAJDAI010000957.1 GCA_029261955.1 Deltaproteobacteria bacterium
GGCTACGGCTGCGCGCTGCTGTCCTACGCCCTCGACGGCGGGGACGGCCTGTCCCTCATCGCCCTGCTGCGAAACAGCGGCTCCACCGAAGCGGCCATGGTCCTGCTCTGCGACGAGGAGGACGAGCGGATCGAGGAGCGCGCCCTGGAGCTCGGCGCGGAGGACACCCTGCTCAAGTCCGAAGCGGCGGACCGGCTGCTGCGCCGCACCCTGCGCAGCGCCCAGGCGCGGCAGCGGCTCAAGTCCGAGCTGTCCACGGCCCACGCGCGGCTCGAGCGCATCGCGGTCAACGAGCCGCTCACCGGGCTGCTGAACCGGCGGGGCCTGGAGCTCGCCCTGAAGCGCGAGCAGAGCCTCAGCCTGCGCAAGGGCTTCGACAACCACGCGATCCTCATCGACCTGGACGACTTCAAGTCGGTCAACGACAACTGCGGCTACGACGTCGGCGACCGGCTGCTCCAGGAGGTCGCCCGGACGCTCGAGGGCGCGGTGCGCAACACCGACCACGTCGCGCGCATCGGGGGGGACGAGTTCCTGGTTCTGTTGCCGGACAGCAAGCTGGCGGCGGGGCTGAGGCTGGCCGAGCGCATCCGGGGACGTCTCCAGGGCCTCAAGGTCCAGTACGCCCAGGGCACGGTGACCGCGAAGGCGAGCCTGGGTGTGTCGCGGGTGCCGGCCGGCGCGGTGACGGTCACGGACATCGTCGCGGACGTCGGGGCCGCGGTGCGGCGCAGCAAGCGGGCCGGCAAGAACCGCGTCAGCCTCGACCGGGACCTGCACCAGGAGACGACCGGCCGCGTGGCGACGATCGCCGAGCCGGGCGAGCTGAGGCTCGACCTCGGGCTGTTCCTGCTCCAGCCCATCGTGCGCCTCACGGAGGACGAGGTGATGGGCCACTGGGTCATCGCCCCGCACAGCCCCCTGGTGCGTGAAGCGCTGGACGCCGGCTCGTCCCTCGACGAGGAGGGGACGCTGAAGATCGGCGAGGACCGCCAGCTGGTGGAGGACGCCATCCGCACGGTGAAGGCCTGGGGCGGCGGCGGACCCTGCTTCTTCTCGATGCACCCCCTGACCCTCGCCCACACGCCGATCAGCCGCCTCAAGGCGATGTTCGGGGAGCTGGACGACAACCCCGGCTCGGGGATCATGCTGGGCGACAACCACATCCTGGGCGATCCGCACCCGCTGAAGAGCCCGGTCGATCGGCTCCGGGACGCGGGCATCGGCCTCACCCTGCGGCGTGTCGGCTTCAGCCGGGACAGCCTCGAGGCGGTCGCGGTGCTGCAACCCCGCCTCGTGACCCTGCGCCTGACCCACCTGCTCGGGCCGCGGCGGGACCGCACCCGGATCGGCCTGGTGCGGCGCCTCGTCGCGACCCTGGAGGCCATGGGGCCCGAGATCGTGCTCGAGGGCATCGTCTGCAAGGAGGACCGGGAGCTCGCCGCGGAGCTGGGTCTGTCCATCGGCATCGGCTCGGGCGCGGGCGAGCTCGTGGCGCTCGGAGCCAGCTGAGGCTCAGCTCCGGGCGGGCAAGCCCGGCGGCGCGCTGCCTTCCTTTGCGCGGCCCTCGGCGACGGCCACCGAGTGGGTCGCGTAGGCGCGGAGCAGCGCCCCCCAGTCCTCTTCGGCCCGCAGCGTCTTGAGCAGGGCGTAGTTCCCCCCCAACGCGCGGTGCAGGTAGACGAAGGTCCGCTCGAAGCGGATCGAGCGGCTGCGCATGAGGGGCCCGAAGGCCTCCATCAGGGGCCGGGTCAGATCGTCGCTCGGCCCGCCCGCCTCGAAGCGGCCGGCCTTGAAGGGCGCGATGAGGATCTCGCAGTAGCGCCACAGGGCCTCGGCGGCGTCGGGGTCGTCGTCGATGAGCACGCCGCAAGCGCGGCAGCCGGCCAGGCAGGCCTCTCGGTCACCGTCCAGGGCCGCGAGGGCGGTGCGCGCGTAGTCGGCGGTCCACCAGGGGTCGAAGCGCTTGACGCAGCCGAAGTCGAGCAGACCCACGGTGCCGTCCGGCTCGAAGAGGTAGTTGCCGGGGTGCGGGTCGGCGTGCAGCGTCCCGTGCTGGAACACCATCTGGTAGTACATCTCGCCGATGGTGCGCCCGGCGCGGTTGCGGGCCTCGGGGCTGGCCGTCGCGGCGAACTCGGCGACCGGCACGCCCCACAGGCGGTCGAGCGTCAGGACCCGGTCGGTGCTGTGCGAGGGATGCACGCGCGGGATGCGCAGGTGCGGATCGCCGGAGTAGATCCGCCCGAACTCCGCGAGGTTGGCCGCCTCCTGGAGGTAGTCCAGCTCCTCTTCGAGCCGCAGCCGGATCTCGTCGAAGATCTCGTCCAGCTCGGCCTTGGGACGTCGCAGCAGGCGCGCGCCGATCAGCGCGGTCTTCAGGGCAGAGACGTCGGCGCCGACGCTGTTCTCGATGCCCCGGTGCAGGACCTTGACCACGACGTCCGTGCCGTCGGGCAGCGTCGCGCCGTGGGCCTGGGCCAGGCTGGCCGTACCCACCGGCTCGTCGCCGAACCAGGTGAAGTGCTGCTCGAGCGGCCCCTCCAGCGAACGCTCCACGTCCTCGCGGATGTGGTCGAAGGGCAAGGGCTCCACGTCGTTGTGCAGCTTGCCGAGCACGGCGGCGACCTCGGGCGGCAGGTCGAGCGTGCTGGCGACCACCGCCACGCTCTGCCCGACCTTCATCGCCGCGCCCTTGAGGCGGCCCATCGTCGCGACGACCTGCTCGGCGTTGTCCAGGTGCAGTCGCTTCAGCGCCCGGTCCGCCAGCTCGCTGTCCTGGAAGGCGCCCTTGAGGCGGCGGCTGACGTAGGACGCCCCCACACGACCGGTCATCGCCCCCAGGTGGGCGACGCGTCCGAAGCGGCTCTTGGGGGGCTTGGCCATGCGATGGAGTCCGGCCAGCAGGGTGGATCGGGACGGGGCTGAGGGCAAGGACTGGGCTGCCCCTGGTCTAGGATCTCCAAATGGACCTGTCCCCCAACCTGGCAGCCAACCTCCGCGCCCTGATGGCGGTCGACGCGCCGCTGGCGGAGCGCATCTGCCTGCCGGTGACCAGCGAGCACATCGATGGCGAGCGGATCCGGATCCACCGCACCTGGGTCCCCCTCGCGGCCCCGCCCGTGTCCA
>JAJDAI010000958.1 GCA_029261955.1 Deltaproteobacteria bacterium
TCGATGAGGACAGACCAGTCGTTGAGCATGCCGGAGTCGCCCGTCGCGCCGTCCACGACCTCCAGGAGCCAGACACCCGAAGCCTGCTCGCCGTTGAAGTCGGCGAGGTTGCCCTGAGGCGCGAAGACGCCCGTGAAGGGCGCGGTGCCGCTGGCGATGGAGGTCGCAGCGGAGTCGTCGAACAGGGTGTCCTCGAAGTTGTCGCCGCTGCCGCCGGCGTTGGCCGCGAGCACGACCGAGGTGCCGTCGGGAGAGGTCAGCGTGATGGTCAGATCGCCGTCGTAGGTGTGGGTCGCGTCCAGGTAGACGTCCACGTCGACGATGAAGCCGGAGTCCGCGGGCTCGCTGCTGGACGTGATGGTGCCGGACGTGCCGGTCGCCGGGATCGGCGTGGGCACGTTGGTCCCGAAGACGGTCATGAAGATGCTGCCGGTGGCGTCGTCGTCGTCGGCCGGGGTGCTGTCGTCGTCGTCCCCGGTGGCGTCGTCGTCGTCGCCGCTCGCGCAGCTGACGTCGATGTCGTAGTTGCCCGAGCCGCCGTTCACGCCGTCCACGACGAAGAGCACGGACGAGCCGCTGACTGCGTAGAACTCGATCTCTTCGGCGACGCCCGCACCGGAGTTGGTCGACGCGTCGAAGCAGCTGTTCGGACTGCAGCCGTCGATGTCGGCGTCCAGCACCAGCAGGTCCAGGTCGACGCTCGCCGCCGGGTCCAGGGTCACGGTGTAGAAGCCGGTCGCGTTGGGGGAGAAGGAGTAGGTGTACTCGGGGCCGCTGAGATCGCGGCTGCCCGCGCAGGGCCAGCTGTCGATGGCATCGGAGTTGATGTTGTTGTTGTTGTTCCAGGAGTCGCTGGTCGGGCCGGTGCAGGAGAGGGCGACGTCGTCGACGCAGACTTCCTCGGTCGCGTCGTCGTCGTCCATCGGGGTGCTGTCGTCGTCGTCCGACGTGGAGTCGTCGTCGTCCGCCGGGGTGCTGTCGTCGTCATCCGGCGTGAAGTCGTCGTCGTCGGACCCGGTGCTGTCGTCGTCGTCCGCGGCGTCGTCGTCGTCCGCGGCGTCGTCGTCGTCCGCGGCGTCGTCGTCGTCTGCGGCGTCGTCGTCGTCTGCGGCGTCGTCGTCGTCCTGGGCCGAGTCGTCGTCGTCCTGGGCCGAGTCGTCGTCGTCACCGCCTCCACCGCCGCCGCCGCGTCCCGAGGTGCAGCCCGGCGCCACCAGGGCGAGCAGCGCCAGGAGGGTGAGCAGCTGGCTGGTGAATCCGTCGATCGATCGAGTGGTCATGGTCTTCCCTCGGGTCCGTGCGGGGGGCAGATAGCACGGGGCGTCCGAACACCGACAGGGCCGGATCCTGCACAGGCGACACGTCGCACACCCGGGCGGCTTCGGCGATCACCACCCTCCTCAGAGCTCACCGAGCGGGCTCGCCCGGGGGGGTGAGTGCGCGCCGAAACAGGGGACTGCGACCAATTGTCGCGCTCACGTGCCCCCCGAACCCAGGCCGCCGGGACCTCCGAATTCTCCGAACCTTCAACGCGGTGCTGCCGATCCCAGGCCACGGCCCGCGCCCGGCCCCGAACAGGCGGTCAGTGGCACGCGCCTTGCCATGACAGGGGGGGCGGCCCGACCACGATCAACGCGGCAGGAGGGCTGCTCAGTTGGAGGCTTCCATGCGCTGGTTCTGTGTGCTCGCAACGTTCACCGCGGTGTCCCTCCTCGGCTCGGCCTGCCCGCCGCCCGACGACGACGACTCCGCCGATGGCATCGCAGTCAGCTCCGTGAGCGCCAGCCAGACGGCCTTCGAGGAACGCAGCGTCGCGGACATCTCCCTGGCCGCGGTGGTCGAAGGGGCGCCCGCAGACGTGGCGTGGACGCAGATCTCCGGCCCGCGCGTGCCCCTGCTCAACGGGGACACGCTGGAAGCGACAGCCGACGTGAGCGCGCTCGCGGTGGCCGCACCCGCCGACCTCGTCTTCGAGTTCACCGCCAGCGGAGACGCCGGCAGCGACTCGCGCCAGCTCACGGTGGCCGCCCTGCCGGTGGATCTCACCCCCTCGCTCGGTGAGTTCCTGCAGATCGGCGGGGCCGTCACGACGGCGACGTTGTTCCAGCAGATCCTGATCCCCGGCGACGACGACGACTCCGCAGCGGACGACGACGACGATTCGTCGTCCGGTGCCGACGACGACGACAGCGCCGCCGAGGCGGGCGCGCTCGATGCGCCGCTGTGGGTCGCCTACAACATCGGCAACCGGCTGAACCTCACCACCGTCAGCGGGGTGAACCCCGAGGTCCCCGAGCTGCCCCTCGCCGGCACCATCCAGGACATCGACGTGGTGCCCTTCGGCGCCGGGCTCTACGGGCTCGTCTCCCTCGGCACCGACGGCATCGCGGTCGTCGACCTCACGGAGCCCACGCTGCCGGTTCTGCTGTCCACGGTCCGAGTCAACTACTTCCAGGACGGCCTGACCTTCGCGGAAGGCGGCGGCTCCATCCTCGAGAACGAGGAGATCGCCGGCACACGCGGCGACGTGCGCGCCCTGGAGACCGACGGCACGACCCTCTGGATCGCCAACCGCAGCTACGGCCTGCAGCGCACCGCGCTGTCGAACCTGCTCGACCCCGCCGGTCCGGTCGTCGAAGCCGACGGAACCCTGCTGATCGACAGCGAGGTCTTCACCGTGCAGTACGCCGGCGAGCAGCCCTGGGGCGGCCCCATGAGCCTGCAGCTGGTGAACGGGCGACTCATCGCCGCGCGCCAGTTCCTCGGCATGGGCATCTACGACCCGACGAGCCTGGAGCTGGTCGGCCGCTACAACCTCTACACGGACACGAGCGTGGCAGAGGACTGGTTCGTCGGCATGGACGTGGCCACCCAGGTCGCCACCGACCCAAGCACGGGTGAGCCCTTCCTGGACGCGGTCACCGGCATGCCGGACTACCGACAGGTCAACTTCGAGGTGCTCGACGTGTGGCACGGGGACGTGGAAGCCGCGGTGCCCTGGGCCGACTTCGAGCGCTACGGCAAGTACTACTACAACTCCACCGACGCCCTGATCGTCGAGCACGCCGACCGCGCCATCGCCTACATCGCCTACGGGCTCGGCGGCGTCGTGGCGGTCGAGGTGACCGGCTTCGAGGTGGCGGACGCGGACGCGAACTTCGTGCAGGCGCAGTACCTCGGCTACGCGCCCGGCGTGCCGGCGCACGGCCCCGACGAGCCGACCGGTGAGTCCGCGCAGTCCATCTACCCGCACTTCGGCTACGGCAAGCTCAAGGAGGCGGGCGTCTCGTCCATCCAGATCGTGGGCGACACCCTGCTCTACACCGACCACTTCGCCGGCGTCGTGGTGCTCGGCGGAGCCTCCGATCCGGCCGCCAACTGGCACGGCGCCTCCGCGCCCTACGACAACGACGACCCCAGCCTCGGCGACGGCGTGCTCGGCGACCACTGGCCGGACGATGAGTGGGTGACCTCCTACGACATGGACCCGGACGACCCGTCGGACCACGAGTCCCTGCCCGTGTGGCTGTTCGAGGCGCCAACGCTGCTCGCGACCGGCGAGATCTCGGGGCATGGCATCGGCGTGGTGCTGCTGCCCGAGTTCGACTTGCACAGCGCCAACGGCGTGGACCTGCTGGCGCTGTCCGGCGCAGGCGGGCTCAGCTTCGTCGACATCGTCGACATCAACGCGGCCGAGGTGCGCAACCGCTTCGCCGTGGGGCGCTACGAGCCCACGACCCGGGAGATCGGCGCCGCCGAGGACGGCAGCCCGGCCCAGACCATCTCCATCGGCCACACCGACGCCGTCTACGCGACCGACGACTACCTCTACGTCGCGGACGGCCCGCACGGCATCAGTGTCTGGAAGATCGTCGACGACGACGGCCTCGCGACCGGCGACATCCACCTGGTCGCGAACACCCTGCAGGACGAGTACGCGGTGGTGGTGGACGACGTCACCATCCGACCCGTCAGCCACGCCCTGGGCCTGGCCTT
>JAJDAI010000959.1 GCA_029261955.1 Deltaproteobacteria bacterium
CCGGGCGCCGAAATCGCCAGGTCGTGCACGCCGTCGTCGTTGAAGTCACCGACCGCGAGGTCGCTCGCGAACTCGGACTCCACCAGCTCCGATTCGCAGAGCCGGAAGGTCAACTCGGCCTCCTGGAGGCGCAGGTCGCCCTCGAAGGCGTCCGCGCGCAGGTCGATCCAGACCCGTCGGTTCAGGGCCGAGCCGATGACGATGTCCGTGGTGCCGTCCCCGTCGAAGTCGCCCGCGCCCACGTGGCTGGGGCGCGACGCGGCGGTCAGACCCGGGGCCGGCGGGTCGGCCTCGATGAAGCCTTCCCAGCGCGCCGCGGCGTCCTGGGGAGCCATCGTGGACGGCCAGAGGCCGTCGCTGCCGGGGTAGAGGAGCACGCGGCCCGCGTCGCCGGCGGAGGGCTCGGGCACGAGCAGGTCGCGCACGCCGTCGCCCGTGACGTCGTCGATGATCGCGAACTCGGAGACCGCGTCGCCGGCGAGCTTCGGATCTGCCACCTCGACGCCGGCCCAGTCCGCCTCGCCGGACTGCGGTGTGTCCTGGCCGAAGAAGATGCGGAGGACTGAGTCGAAGGTCGCCGGGCCCTGGTCCTGCGGCGAGGAGACGAGGAAGTCCGAGAGGCCGTCGCCGTTGAGGTCGCCGGGAGCCTGGACCCGCCAGCCCAGGTTGTCGCGGTACTGCTCGCCGAGCCAGCGGGGGCCGATGTTCTCGACGTCGATGGACTGGACCTCCGCCTGCGCGACGGCAGGGAGGGCGAGCAGGGTCAGGGCGATGAGGCGGCTGGCGTGCATGCAGGTCTCCGGATCGGCGCAGTCTAGACGCCTTGCCCGGTGCAGGGTTGAAGTCGCGCGGGTCCAAACCGCCGACGGGGCCGATGGGGGAATTCCCGGGATCGGGCCGGAACCGCGCTGATAGGGTGCGCGAGTGACACGAATCCCCTTGTTTTTCCTGTGCCTGGCGTTGCTGGGTTGCCCGACTGAAGAGCCCCCCGGCGAGCCCGTCGAGGACCCGACCCCCGGCGTGGACCCCACCACCCCCGCCGCGGTGGACGAGGTGCGCGCGGGCGTCATCCCCGAGGACGGCTCGGCGGCGGTCCCGGCCGGCATCGCCAGCGAAGGCCGTCCCGGCGACGTCGCGATCTACAACGACCTCGTGCGCTTCGTGATCCAGGGGCCGCGGCGCGGCAACGGCTACGTGGACTCCGGCGGCAGCGTCATCGACGCCGACCTCGTCCGCCCCGACGATCAGCTCGGGCGGGACGTCATCGAGGACCTGTTCCTCGCCTTCGGCCTCGGCTGGCTCTTCCACGCCGACAGCGTCAAGGTCCTCTCGGACGGCAGCGACGGCGTCGCCGTGGTGCGGGCCATCGGCCGGGGTGTGCAGTGGGACTTCATCAGCGGCGTCGGCGAGTCCGATGAGCCCCTCGTGCCGGACCCGCTGGTGCTGGTGACCCGCGACTACAAGCTGGCCGCGGGCTCGCAGATCCTGGAGATCGAGACCACCTTCCTCAACGACACCAGCGAGACGGCGCGCTTCAGCGCGGTCGATGGCTGGATGGCCGCGCGCGAGGACCTGCGCACCTGGGCGAGCGGCGTCGGCCTCAACCCGGCCCAGCTCGAGGAGCAGGCGGTCGGCGAGGCGGGGCGCTCGCTGGAGGGCGCCTTCGGGGTCTGGCGGGACGACGGACCCATGGACCCGCTGTCGATCGCGGGTCTGCTGAGCGGCTCGGGGATCATCGTGTTCGGCTCCGGCTGGACAGACGTCGAGCCCGGCGAGGAGGTGTTCAGCCGCCGCTTCTTCGGCCTCGGACGAGACCTCAACAGCCTGGAGACCCTCCGTCGAACGCAGCAGGGCGAGGCCCTGGGCACCATCGCGGGCACCGTTCAGGGGCCCGATGGGGAAGGCATCCCCGGGGTGCGTGTCTTCTTCGTGAACGACGACGCGGAGCTCGTGGTCGAGGGCTACGCGGCGACGCTTGCCGACGGCAGCTTCGAGGCCTCGGTGCCCCCGGGGGCCTGGGACGTGGTCGCCGTCGCGCGCGGCGAGGACGAGCGGGTGGACCTCCCGGTCGCCGCCGGCCGCGTCGGCCCCTACCTGGACGACGTGCTGGAGGCCCGCGTGCTCGAGGTCCTCGCCGGCGGCGAGGCGACCGCCCCGCCCTTCGCGGAGGGCCGCAGCACGCCCGAGCCCGTCCGGGTCGACGTGGCCGAGGGCGAGCGGGTCGACGTCGCCCTGGAGATGGAAGCATCCGGTCGCCTGATCATCGACGTGCAGGACGACTCCGGGGAGCCGCTGCCCGCCTACCTCGTCGTCTCCTGGGCCGACGACAGCGGCCCGCGCGACGCCGTGCCCGAGGCCTGGCTCAGCCCGCTCGGCCTGCCCGAGGCGGGGCGCGTGGCCCGCGTCTGGATGGGTGACGGGCACCTCGAGCTGACCGTGCCGCCCGGGACCTTCGACGTCTCCGTCGAGCACTCCTGGCGTCACGAGCGCACCAGCCTGCCCGGCCTGGTGGTGCCTCCGGGGGGCGAGGCCACCGCCACCGCCGTGCTCGCCGAGACCGTGCCGCGCGACGGCTGGATGAGCCTCGACAGCCACCTGCACGCCGCCCCGAGCGGGGACGGCAGCCTGCCCATGGAGCACCGCGTGATGGCCTGCGCGGCCACCGGGGTCGAGCTCGCGGTCACCACCGACCACGACGCCATCGCCGACTACCGCCCCCTCGTGCCCGCGCTCGGGCTGCAGGACCGCATGGCCGTGCTGCCCGGGGTCGAGGTCTCGCCGGTCGTGCGCGGCCACTTCAACCTCTTCCCCGTGGAGCCGGACCGCGACGCCATGCACGGCGGCGCGCCCCCCTGGTGGAGCACCACCCAGGACACCGACGGCCTCATGGAGCTCATCCGCGGCGCGGGCCTGGAGACCTCGATGATCCAGGTGAACCACGGCGACGACGGCATGTTCGACTTCGCCAACTTCGTGCACGAGGCGGGCGGACCGGGCTCGCCCGACTTCTTCAGCTGGAACTTCGACGTCTTCGAGCTGGTGAACTCCTCCCCCTCCGACTACCTGCGGGAGACCTGGTTCTCCTTCCTGAACCACGGTCAGATCAAGGTCCCCACGGGCACCTCGGACAGCCACAGCCGCACCGCGGCCTGCGGGCGCGCGCACACCGACGTCTTCCTGGAGACCGACGACCCCGGCTCGGTGACCGGCGCCCAGCTCCAGGAGGCGATGCTCGCAGGCCACGTGGTCGTCGCGGCTGGCCTGACGCTGCGGGTGAACCTCGACGGAGCGCTGCCCGGCGACACGATCACGGACGGCGGGACCCTCAGCGCGCGGCTGACTGCGCCCTCGCACATCGTGCCCACCCGCCTGCGCCTGATCCGCAACGGCGAGGTCGAGCAGTCCATCGAGCTCCCCGCCGCGTCCACCGACGGCCTCTGGTGGGAGGGCTCCTGGGACCTCAGCCCCGACGCGGACTCCTGGTACGTCGTCGAGGCCGTGGGCGCGGCGGGCATGGGCGGCGTCTGGGGTGGCGCTCCGCCCTACGCGGCGGCCAACGCCTTCTTCGTGGACGTCGGCGGAGACGGATGGACGGCGCCCGCCGCCCGCTGAGCCGCTACCACCAGCGGCAGGCCTCGCGCAGGTCGCAGCCGCTGCAGACCGCCTCGATCCGTCGGCCCCGGCACCCGCCCGAGATGCCCAGGTGGCACAGGGCGAAGTCGAAGCGCACCGGGTCCTGTGGGTCGATGCGGCGCAGCGCCGCGGTCAGCTCATCCGCCGTGCGGCGCGAGGCCTTCGGCTGCGAGCAGAGGCCCAGGGCGTGGCCGATCCGAGCCGTGTGCACGTCGCAGGGCATCACGAGCGAGGCCGGGGACACCCGCGTCCACAGGCCGAAGTCCGCGCCCTCGCGGCCCGATCGCACCATCCACCGCAGGAAGAGGTGCTGGCGCTTGCAGGCCGCGGTGCGGGTGCTCGGGAAGAGGAAGGCCAGGGCGCGGCTGCGCTCCTCCGGGGTCGGGTGAGCGGAGGCCGCGCGGGCCCGCAGATCGCCCAGGAAGCCGCCGAGCGCAGCCCAGGTGTCCCCCTCGAAGCGCAGGAAGTGGTCCTCCAGGCTGCCTTCCGCCACCACCGATCCGACCGCAAGCAGCAGCGCCTCCAGCTCGGCTGACTCCAGCCAGCGGTACTTCGTCGCCGCCGCCTCGTGGACCCGCGCGCGGGCAGGGGCCGAGCCGCGGCTGGCCTCCCGGAGCACCTCGGCGGGGCGATCCCCCAGGCGCTCCAGGAGGAAGTCGAGCACCGCGCCGAAGGAGGCGACCCGGCCAAAGGCCAGAGAGGCGGCGATGAAGGCGACCGCCTCGATGTCCTCCGGCCGCGTGCAGCGGTGCGGGAACTGGATCGGGTCGCGCGGGATGTGCGCGGCGGCGTCGAAGCGGCTGTAGTAGCGCTCCAGCAGCGGCGCGAGGCCGCTCACCGCCGTCGGCGCAGGGCCAGCAGGGGAAGCAGAAGCCAGCCGGTCGAGCGGCCCGAGGCGGAGCAGGCGCAGCCGGTCTCCTCGGGCGCGTCGGGGTCGTCGCTGGCCTGCGGCAGGACCCGCACCGCGAAGGGCGCCTCGACCGGGGCGTTGATGCCGTCGGACAGGGACGCCGTGAAGCTGTGCAGCCCCACCTCGTAGGCCAGGAAGCTGGGCGTAGCGCCGCCGTCGTCCAGCAGCGTGACCTCGGGCCCGCCGTCCTGCGTCCACGCGAAGCTGAGCGGGTCGCCCTCGGGGTCGAAGCTGGCCGAGGCGTCGATCTGCACGACCGTCCCGACCTCCGCGATCGAGGGGGCGACAAGGTCCAGCGTCGGCGCCTCGTTGGCCGGGGGCTCGGTGGCGTCGTCGTCGTCG
>JAJDAI010000960.1 GCA_029261955.1 Deltaproteobacteria bacterium
GGGCCTGGAGCTGCTGCTCGACGGCGAGCCCATCACCTCCCCCTGGGACCAGGTCGAACCCAACGTGCCGCACGAGATCCTCGCGCGGGCGCCGGGCTACGTCGGTCGCGGCCGCACGGTCGAGCTGGTGCCCGGCCAGACCTACGGCCTCGAGCTGGCCCTGGTGGCCGAGCCCATGGAGCTCGACGAGCCCGAGGAGCCGAAGGCCACGCCCAAACCCCGCGCCACCCCGCGCCCGAAGGCCACGCCCCGGCCCGCGGTGGCGGAGGTCGAGCCGCCGAGCGCGACCCCTGAGCCCGTGGCCGCCGCGCTGCCGCCCATCGTCTACTTCCGCAGCGACCCGCCCGGCGCCGAGGTCTCCATCGACGGCTCCGTCATCGGCTCGGCCCCGCTGGAGTGGCGGGACGGCTCGACCGGCGAGGGGCACGCCGTGGCCTTCCAGCTCGAGGGCTACGAGGCGTCGAAGGCGAAGGTCACCGTGCCGAAGGCCGGCGGCAGCATCGTGGTCAGCCGCCGGCTCGAGGAG
Organism: Deltaproteobacteria bacterium; assembly: GCA_029261955.1. GTDB lineage: Bacteria > Myxococcota_A > UBA796 > UBA9615 > UBA9615 > CALCXL01. The sequence goes on from JAJDAI010000960.1 coordinate 527, forward strand.
CAGAGGACGGAGGCCGACCCGGGCAAGCTCAACGTGCAGGTCACGCCGGGCTGGGCCAAGGTCTACGTGGACGGCGCCTACGTCGCGACCACCCCCCTCATCGGGCACGAGCTGCCCCCCGGCACCCACCAGGTCCGCGTCCTCAGCGAGCGCCTGGGCATCGACCAGACCGAAACGGTGACGGTCCGCGCCGGCGAGACCTCGGTGAAGGCCTACTCCTTTGATCGTTGAGCTGGAGCCGTCGGCGCTGCGCTGGAACGCGTCGCGCCGGGTGCTCGGGCGAGAGGCGGAGCGGGCGGGTCCCTGGCAGCTCTGGGGTCAGGACCGCCTGGTCGAGGAGCTGGAGGCGACCTCGGAGGCCGCGCTCGGCGTCGTCACCCCCTCCTGGGCCGACTGGGTGTCCCCGGTGGCCGAGCTCTGCGGCGGACTCGCGGTGCACGACGCGTCGGACGCGGCGCTCCGGGGCACCCCGAAGCAACCCGGCCTGCTGGCCCGCGCCCACGGCGGCGCCCTGGTGGTCGACGCCCGCGACCTGCACGGCGAGACCAGCGGCTGGCCCGCCCTGCGCACGGCCCTGCGCTCCGGCGAGGTCACCCCCTGCGTCGCGGAGGGCCAGAAGGCCAGCCAGGTGCCCGCGCGCTTCCGCCTGGTGCTGCTCGGCCCCGACGCCGCCCACGGCAAGCTGCGCGAGCAGGACACCTTCGTCGACACCCTGATCCGCCGCCGACTGGTGACCTGGCCCGACCTCGCCCGGGATCCCGAGGGCATGGCGACGGCCGCAGCGCGCATCGTGGCGGCCTTCGGGCAGAGCGTCGGGCCCTCGGGCCTCGTCTGGCTGCTGGAGGACTCCGCCGGCCGCGCACGCCGGGGGCGCATCAGCCTCGACCTCACCCGCCCGCTCGACCTGCTCGGGGAGGCCCGGAGGCTGCACGGCGGCCGCCTGGACGCCACCCGGCTGCGCGCGGCCGCGACCCGGCTGGACGAACGCCGCGGCTTCGCCGAACAGAACCAGCTCGCCCGCCTCGGGCGCGGCCAGCTGCGCGTGCAGGCCGACGGCACCCAGCGGGGCGTCGTCAACGGCCTCATGGTCTACGGCGGCAACAAGATCCCCTACGCGCTGCCGGGCCGCCTGGCTGCGCGGGCGGCGGTCGGACGCGAAGGCCTCCAGAACGTCGAGCGGGACGCCAAGTACAGCGGCCGCTCCTACGACAAGGGCGTGCTCCAGATCCTCGGCTTCCTGCGCGCGACCTTCGCCCAGCGCTCACCCCTGGCCTTTGTGGCCGGGGTCACCTTCGAGCAGAGCTACGGCAAGGTCGATGGCGACTCCGCGACCCTCGCCGAAGCGCTCGCGCTGCTCAGCGATCTCAGCAACCTGCCCGCCCGCCAGGACATCGCCGTCACGGGCGGACTCAACCAGCGCGGCGAGATCCTGCCCATCGGCAGCGCGACCCTGAAGGTCGTGGGCTGGTTCCGCGCCTGCCAGACCCTGGGCCTGACGGGCAGCCAGGGCGTGCTGCTGCCCGAGCGCAGCGCCCCCGACCTCCAGCTCCCCGAAGACGTGCTCGACGCCGTCGCCGCCGGTCAGTTCCACGTCTGGACCGCCGACCACCTGGACGAGGCGCTGGAGCTGTTGCTCGGCCGCCCCGCCGGCCGCACCGACAAGGGCTTCCTCCGCGGTTCGGTCTACGCGCGCGCCGGCCACCGGCTCAACGTCATGGCTGAGCGCCTCTACCCCCAGCGCAAGAAGCCCGCCCCCGCGAAGTGAAAGCCCCGGTGTCTGACACCGGGGTTTGCAGATGAACGATCCGGTGTCAGACACCGGAGTTTTCAGGGCAGCTCGATGACCAGGACGCCGGTGGTGGGGCCGGTGGCCGGGGGCGGCTCCTCGTCCGGGCGGGTCCCGAAGTAGATGCCGACGCCGGCCCCGCCGGCGGCCAGCACGCTCGCGACGATGACCGCGACGATCGCGCCCGGGGGCGGCTTCTTGGCGATCGAGGGCTCGCTCGGCTCGGCGGGCTCGTCCACGGGGTCCGCCTCGACGACCGCGACCGGGGGGGCCGGGGTGTCGACCAGCAGATCGGTCAGGACCGGGTTGGCGCCCAGCTTCATGGGGATGGCCCGCGACGCGACCGCGTCCGGGTCGATGTGGCCCGCCTCGGTCGCCTGACCCGCGGCGCGCACCGCCATCTGCCGCACGAAGGAGCTGCGGGAGCCGGGCGCGGCCGAGAGCGAGGCGTCGATGGAGGTCGAGAAGGTCTTGGAGCGCGCGGAGTAGAGCGCGACGCGGAGGTCGCCGGCCTCGTCGAAGGCCGCGAGGGCGACCAGGTCCGAGCCCGTCGACGCCGCCAGCTCCTCGTAGAGCCGCCGCACGTTGCCGCTGCGCGCGGGCAGCATCGGGTCGCCTGCGTAGCGCTCCAGGCCCGCGGGCCGGAGCTCCGCCTCGACGGTCTGTCGGCTGCCGGACTCCAGCTCGAGCAGGGCGAACCAGCGGCCCGCGTCGCTCGCGTCCACCAGGACGCCGTGCCGGCCCGGGGGCAGGCCGTCGACACGGGCGGGCGCCGCGCCCACGAGTCGGCCATCCACGAAGACCCGCGCGGTCTGGCCCCCGGCGGAGACGGCGAGCTTCGCGGGCAGGTCGGCCAGCACCTCGGCGCGGGCTGCGTCGAAGACCTCGATGATGTTGGGCGGGTAGTCGAGCGAGTCGAGGATGCGATCGGGGTCAGCCCGCACCACCTCGCCAAACGCCACGCGCGCGGGCTCGGTGGCCCCCATGCTGATGTGCGAGAGCCCGAGGTAGAGCTGCACCTCCGCGAGCAGGCGCGGGTCACGCAGGAACTCCTCGTTGCCCTGCAGGGCCTGCACGGCGCGCTCCAGGGCCTGGATGGCCGACTCGGGCTGCGCCTTCTCGTAGAGGATGCGGCCCTCTTCGAAGGAGCGGAGGACGGGCTCGAGGAAGACCCGCTCGAGGATGCGGTCGCGCTCGGGGCGGAGCAGGCCGCCGATGGACTCACCCTGGCGCACGGTCAGGCCGGCGTCAGCGAAACCCTCCGCCAGATCCGCGCTCAGCTCCCGCAGCTCATCCTCGCTCTGAGAACCGTCCCCGT
>JAJDAI010000097.1 GCA_029261955.1 Deltaproteobacteria bacterium
GCTCCGCGTTCAGCGCCCGCAGTCGGGATCGGCGGTGGTTGTTGAAGGCGACGATCACCCAGCCGCGGAACTCGGCCCGGCTGCCGCCGCGGAAGCCGGCGAGCGCGCGCCGCTCGGTGGACAGCAGGTGGACGTAGAAGCCCTGGAGCGCCTCCGCGGCCAGGTCATCGGCCGAGTAGCCGGCTCCCTCGGCCAGGAAGGAGGCGTTGTGGGCCGCGAGGCCCCGGCACATGGGCAGCAGGTCCGCCTGCACGACGCAGAGCAGCGCGTCGATCGCCTGGCGGTTGTCCGGCGCGATCCGAAAGGCCTCCAGGATCCTCAGGAAGCAGCCCTCGCATTGCTCGTTCAGCCAGGCATCGACCAGCTCGCGTGGCGCGTCGGGGCCCTCGGCCGCCCGGAACTCCAGCAGGAGCCTGGCCAGGCGACGCCGCTCCCGCTTCTGTCCCAGCCGGGTCACGAAGGCGCGGGCGATCCCGCGGCGAGCGGCCGCACGGGCCAGGATGCCTTCGACCTCGACCGGATCGACGACGCCGCCCTGCTGGATGGCTGCATGCAGTGCGGCGGCCAGCGCTTCGGTCGACTCCCCCAACGAGACTCTCCCCAGCCCGGAAGGTCGCGCCCGGGGTGTTTCCGAAAGAAACACCCCAGGGTCCCGGGGTTCGAGAGACTACCGCGCTCGCTCGCGGCGACGCGCCGTCCCCCGGGGTCATTTCTTCGGCGCGGCTCAGCGGGGCGGCGTTCGCACGCACAGGTCGAAGCGGCCGCTCCTCGGCGCCCCCCAGCGCCGGTCCTCGGGCTCCAGGTGGAGTTCGAGCCCACAGCCGGCGAGCCACGCTTCGAGCGCCGGGTCGCGCTCGGCGAGGTCGAGCACACAGACCAGCTCGTGGCGCCGGTCCTCGGCCACCTTGCTCAGGAGCCGGTCCTTGGCCTGCACCGCTCGGTGCTTCCAGGGGTTGTCGGGGTCCGTCGGGTCGTCGAAGTACAGCTGGGTTGTCAGCCGGATCCTTCCGCCCACGCTCACCTTGAAATGCACGTGGGGCGGTCGCCACCACTCCCGCGACGCGCCGGAGGGGTAGGCCCGGGGCATCACGGTTCGGAAGGCATAGCGGCCCTCCGCGTCGGCGGTCGCCCGCCCGAAGTACTGGAAGGACGGGTCCACGGGGATGTTCTGGCCGAAGTCGTCCTCGGGGTGCAGGTAGCGGCCCCGGTGGCAGGTCTGCCAGGTCTCGATGACCGCCCCCCCGACCGGCTGGCCAGCGTGATCGACCAGGTGGCCCACGATGTAGATCTGAAGCCCGTCCGCGCGGCCGGGCTGGCCGGCGATCTGCACGAGATCGTGGTCGCGGGCGTCGGGGTAGTGGCGGCCCAGCTCGGCCCGAGACGGGTAGAAGGGCCCCTCGATCTGGCCGGGGGTCGGCAGCCTGCCCGGAGCCGACGCGAAGGCGAGCCCCGCGGGCCCCAAGGCCCCCGCCGCCCCCACGGCCAGGCCGGCTTCGATCAGGCTCCGGCGGGTGGGTCGCTCAGGCATCGCGTTCGGGAACCTAGCAGCGGCCGGGGGTCAGTCCATCCAAAGCTGCGGGTCCAGCACGATGGGGAAGTCGACCCAGCGAGCCCCCAGCAGACCGGTCCAGGGGAGCCCGGAGTCGAGGTGGCTCCCGTGCAGCATGGCCATCGGCTCCGCGCTCAGGGCGCGGACCGGGCGAACCAGCTGCTCCCGCTTGCCGGTCGGCACCCCGTGCAGCAGCAGATCCCGGCGCTGCAGCGCGAGGTTGACCTCGCGGTTGTCCGCTCGATCCGGATCGTCGAAGTAGAGCTGCGTCACGAAGTCCCGCTCGCCCGGCCGGCGGACCCGAACGTGGATGTGGGGCGGGCGGACCCAGCCCGGGAGCACGCCCGAGGGGTAGGACGGCGGCACGATCGTCTTGAAGGCGTAGCGCCCGTGCTGGTCGGTCGCGCAGGACCCCCAGTACTGGAAGGCCGGGTCGTGCTCTCGCCCCCGTCGCCGGTCCTTCGTGCTGAGGTAGCGCCCCGACTCGCAGGCCTGCCAGATCTCCACGAGGGCCCCGCCCTGGGGCCGGGCGCCGGTGTCGAGCACCTGGCCCGTGATCACGAGACGGGTCCCCCGTGCGGTCCCCGCGAAGCCGGGGATCTCGGTCAGGTCGTTGTCCCGCCAGGCCCCCGGCCGCGTCGCCGTCTGCGCCTCACGGGGGTAGTAGGGGCCCTCCATCTGCGGTGGGGTGGGCTCCGCGCCGCGGACGAGCCCGGGCACGAGGGTGGCGGCGAGGGTCGCCGGGGCGAGGCGCAGGAATCCACGCCTCGAGAGCGGATCGAAGCGGTGCATCGTCGTCTCCTCGGGGGGACCGCGGCGGGTGTCGCCGTGTCCCGAGGAGACGATTCGTCTTGGGCGCCTGAACTACATCGAAGAGGATCTGAAGGCTTCTGAAAGCCCCCGCGGCTTCAGCTCGCCTGGCTGAGGGCCGCCGCGGGGTCGAGCAGGTAGCCGTCGTCGCGCGTGATGAGCAGCCCGTCCAGCCCCAGCCGGCGCAGGCTGCGCACGGCGGTGTAGACCCGCGCCCGGCCGGCCTCGGGGTGCAGGCGCTGCCCGGGCCAGCCAGCTTCCTGCAGCGCGTCGAGCTCCAGGCCCCGCCCGGGCGAGTCGAGGCGGTGTCGCACGAGCTGGACCAGGATCTGGCGCATCGCCCGCCGTCGGCTCAGGTCCACCCGCGCCTCCCCCGGCCGACAGAACCAGCGGGCTTGCGGCCCGACCTGCAGCGCCCGCGGCGTCGCCACAGCCGGCGGCTCCCAACCCGGTCTCCCCGCGTTGGTCCAACGGAGCAGCTCGGCGACCAGCCGCAGGCGCAGCGGCTGCGGGGCCTGGGTGGGCAGGGGCGCGGGCAGGGCCTCGTCCTGCGCCAGGGCCGCCTCCAGCAGCGCCCGCGTCAATTGAAGATCGAGGCCGCGGGGGGCCAGCTCCGCGGCCCGCCTCGCCGCGTCGATCGCCTCGGCCCTGCGGCCCGCTGAGAGTTCGACCGCGCAGCGCGTGAGGAGGGGACCGGCGGGCAGCTCGGCGGCTTCGGCGGCCCCGGCGGCGATCACGTCGGCGCGATCCAGCTGGATCAGGGCCTGCTCCCGACGACCGCGCAGGGACTCGAGGATCGCCACGGACTCGTGAAGCTGAACGGTGTGCAGGGGGCGTCCCGCACCCTCCCTGGCCGAGCCAGCCCGGGCGAAGCGCTCCGCCGCTTCGTCGAGCCGACCGCCGAGCAGCGCGAGCACGCCGAGCAGCCCGTGCCCGCGGGCGGCATCGTTCGCCCGGCCCTGCACGGCCCAGAGCGCCGTCGCGCCCTCGGCCAGGCCCTGGGCCTGCGCATCCTGGAGCTGCTGGATGGCGGACAGGGCGAGGTACCAGGTGGCCAGGGCCTCCCACCCGCGATCGTGGAGCTGCCGGGACGAGGCCCGGACCTCCTCGAGCAGCGCCCCCGCGCGCCCGGCCTGGCCCCTCGCCGCCGCCACGCCGGCCTGCCGAAAGCGGACACGAAGCAGGTCCCGACCCGCTCCCCGCTTCCTGAATCCGGCCTCTGCGCGTTGGAGCGCCTGCTCCGCCGTGTCGAGCTGCCCCGACTCCAGGTGCAGCAAGCCGGCCTCGCTCCAGGCCCGCGCCGCGCGCTGGCTTCCCGGCGTCGCCGCCGCGAGCGCCGCCTCCAGGTGGCCTGCAGCCTCCTCCCGCCGACCCAGGCGCACGAGGGCGTGGGCCCGGGCGCAGAGGGCCTCGGCCACGCGGTCCGGATCCCCGAGCAAGGCCGCTTCCGCCCGCGCCTGTTCGGCTGCAGGCAGGGCCGCTCCGGGGGCTCCCAACAGGGTGCGTGCCTCGGCGAGCGCGCTCAGCAGCCGAGGCCGGAGCTCGGACGGGCGAGCGAGGCGGGCCAGCGGCCCCTCCAGCAGCGGGATCAGCTCGGGCAGCGGCCCCCGGGTCTGCAGGACTCCGCGCAGGGCGAGGGCCAGGGTCGCGGCGGCGGCCGGCTCATCGGACAGCAGCCGGCCCCAGCAGGCTGCGATGTCGCCACGCAGGGACTCGAGGCGACGGGCCGCGCGTTCTTCGTCCGGGCCGCCGAGCGAGGCAGCTGCGGTCTGGGCTGCGGCCAGACACCAGCGGCTGTGGGCCTGCAGCAGCGCCGCGCTCGGGGGAGCCCGTTCGAGCGCAAACTGCCGGACGGAGCGCAAGGTCCGGAACCGCGGTCGCTCGCCCGGCCGAACCTGCAGCAGCGAGTGGTCCCGGAGCCGCCCGAGCAGATCCACCGCGTCCGCCGCTCCCTCGACAACCCGAAGGACCGCTTCGGCGTCGTCCAGGTCGAACTCGCCCTCGAACAGCGCGCAGGCGGCGAGGCCCGCCCGCTCCGCTTCGGACAGCAGCGCCCACGACGAGTCGATCGCGTCCCGCAGGCTCCTCTGGCCGCGGCCCTCGAGCAAGCGGAGCTGCTCGGCCGATCGCTCGATCAGCTGCTCGACGGAGAGCACACGCAGGCGCCCGGCCGCGAGCTCCAGGGCGAGCGGCAAGCGGTCGAGGCTCTCCACCAGGACGCGGACCCGGTGCTCGGGGAGCTCGGAGGCGCCCAGGGTGGCCTTCGCCCGTTCGACGAACAGATCGGCGGCATCCTCGAGGTCCAGGGGCCCCAGCTCGAGCACCGCCTCGTCCGCCCGGCCCAGGCGCTCGCGGCTGGTCGCGAGCAGCTGGCACTCGGGTGCAGCGTCCAGCCAGTCGCTCAGCAGGTCCGGAGCGCCGTCCGGCAAGGCGCGCAGGTCGTCGAGCACGACGAGCACGGCACCGCGCGCGGCCAGCGCCGCCTCGACCTGCCGAAGCAGCGCGTCGGCGTCGCCGGACTGGACGCGCACATCGAGCGCGTCGGCGAGGGCCATCGCCCAGCCGACGGCCGTGTCCACGCCCCGCAGCTCGCAGTGCAGGGTCGCCCGCTCAGCCCCACCCCCTGGGGTGCCCAGTTGCTGCACGAGGCGGCTCTTGCCGACCCCTGGCGGGCCGAGCACCGTGATCAGCCGCTCCCCGGCCGCGAGCAGGCCTTCGAGCCTCTCGAGCTCGGCGCGGCGGCCGACGAAGCGAGTCTGGGGGCGTCTCACCCCCGCATTGTAGGGCCGCTGCCCCCTCGCCTACGGCGTCGCCGCCTCCAGGTACTGGAACAGCTCGCTGCCGCTCCCGAGCAGCAGGGTGGTCTTCTCGTCGACGATCTCCTGGTAGGTCTCCAGGGAGCGCACGAACGCGTAGAGCTCACGGTTGGCGTTGTAGGCCTCGGCGTAGATGCCGGCCGCCTCCGCGTCCGCGGTTCCCCGGATCTGCTCGGCCTCCCGGAACGCCTCCGAGGTGATGGTGGCCAGCTCGCGCTCCTGCTCGCCGTTGATCCGCGCGGCCTCGCCGGTGCCCTGGCTGCGGAACTGCTCGGCGATGCGCTTCCGCTCCGAGATCATGCGGTTGTAGACCTCGGTCCGAACAGCCTCGACGTAGTTGATGCGCTTGAAGCGGAAGTCGAGGATCTCGATGCCGAGGTCGGCCGTGCGGGCCTGCGACCGGGTGAGCACTTCGACGGCCAGCTTCTGCCGACCGATGAGCACCACGAAGTCGCTGCCCTTGCTGCCGTCGCTCATGTCGTCGACGTCGAGCCCGCCCGTGTCCTCGTTGTCGACGGCGAATTCTCGGCTGGAGGAGCGCACCACCTCGATGAGGTCGTGGCGTGCGATCACGTTGCGGGTCTCGCCGTCGAGGATGTCGTCGAGCCGCGACTGGGCGCCCCGCTCGTCCCGAAGGCGCTGGAAGAACTTGAGGGGGTCGCTGATGCGCCACCGCGCGTAGGTGTCCACGAAGATGAAGCGCTTGTCGCGCGTGGGCAGCTGGTTGCGCTCGCCGTCCCATTCCAGGAAGCGCTTGTCGAAGCGGTGCACCTGCTGCGCGAAGGGGATCTTCAGGTTGGGGCCCGGGTCGGTGACGGCCGACCCGATCGGCTTGCCGAACTGGGTGAGCACGGTCTGCTCGGACTCGCCGACGATGTAGACCGCCTGCGAGGCCACGAAGGCGAAGAGAATGAAGACGATGACGAGGAGTCGCTGAAGCATCACTGGCCTCCGCCGAGCTGGAGGAGGGGGAGCACGCCTGCGGCGCCCTCGCTGACGACGACCTTGCTCTTCGCGCGGGCGAGGGTCTCGCCCATGGTCTCCAGGTAGAGCCTCTGCCGGGTGACCTCGGGGGCTGCCTCGTAGGCGAGCCTCAAGGCCGTGAAGCGGCCAGCCTCACCCCGGGCGCGGTTGGTGCGCTCGATGGCGTAGGCCCCGGCTTGGGCGACGGTCTCCTCGGCCTGGCCGCGTGCGGCGGGGATGACCTTGTTGAAGGCGGTCTTGGCGTCGTTGATCTGGCGCTCCCGCTCCTGCTGGGCCTGGTTGACCTCGTCGAAGGAGGGCTTGACCTCGTCGGGCGGGTTGACGTTCTGGAGCACGACCTGCTCGACCTGGATGCCGGTGTCGTACTCGTCGCACATGTCCTGGAGGAGGCGCTCGGCCTCGCTCTCGATCTCCTGCCGGCCGATGGTCAGGACCTCGGACACGCTGCGGTCGCCGATGATCTGCCGCATGACGGCCTCGTTCATGTCGCGGAAGGTCGTGCGCACGTTCCGCACCTTGAACAGGAACTTGTAGGGGTCCTTGACGCGGTACTGCGCGATCCACTCCACCACCGCGACGTTGAGGTCGCCGGTCAGCATCAGCTTCTCGCCGCCGAGGTTGGAGTCGCCGTACTGGGTCCGGGTGCCCGCGGTGACGGTGCGAAAGCCGAACTCCTCCTTGAGCTGTCGCTGCGTGGGGACCTTCGCGACGGTCTCGATGAGCAGCGGCAGCTTGTAGTGCAGGCCGGGGGCCACGGTGCGGTCGTACTTGCCGAGGCGGAGGACCACGCCCTCCTCTTCGGGCTCGACCGTGAACACGGAGGTGGAGCCCGCCGCGAGCAAGACCAGGAGCAGGATGAAGAAGCGGATGATCCGAAGGTGGGCGGGGGTCAGCTCGGGGACCCGGAGCTGGGAGAGGTCGATCTTGTCGTCTGGCATGTGCCCCTTGGGCGGGAGGGAAGGTTCGGCGACCCTAGTCCTCTTTCGGGTTTTGCCCAGCGGTGGTGCGCAGACTCCTGTTTTTAGCGGCGCCGCTGCGGCAGCTCTCCCGGCTCGCCCGGCAGGCCAGAACGACGAAGTGCGAAGCACCCGCAGGCACTTCGCACTTCGCTTCGAATGGCGCCCCGGACAGGACTTGAACCTGTGACAAGCCGATTAACAGTCGGCTGCTCTACCAACTGAGCTACCAGGGCAGGAAGCTCTGCCCGCCACCGGGGTTGTTTCCCGTGCAGCGAGCGGGCCGGAAGATAAGAGCCCCCCTCCCGCGCTGTCAACCCACCGTCGAACACGAGTCTGCGTTTTGTGGCCGCCGTCCCCACCCGAGCCGATCCGGGGCACCCCGACGACGGTCCTTGCTCCAACTCCGGCCTTGCCCTATACGTCGGCTGGCCGAGGTGGGATCAGCGGTCCCATCCGGGTCGAATGCGACCCAGGCCCCGTCGAAGGTGCAGTCAGTTGAGCACCTTCCACGTGCGCGGAAGCGTCGGGGGACGCACCGTATCTGAGGGAATGCCGCTGCGGCGGTCATCAAGGCGGGGCCGATCAGTCGGGCTCGAAGACAGCTCCCCTCGCGGGAATCAAACGGGATCTCGGCGGCCACGGCCCCCGGGCTGCAGGAGGATGTACGTGAACGGAGCCACCACCTCGTGATCCGACGCGACGCCGACATCCTGCGCCTCGATCTGCGTGCGCCCCAGGGCCGCATGCGGGATCTGTCCCTCCAGGATGTGGAGGCCGTTCGCCTCGTGCTGCGGGGTGGCTCGCCCATCGACTGGCACCGGCTGAACTTCCAGACGCTCAGCGACGTCGACGACCTGCTCCGAGCCAACCTGCTCGACCCCGACGACCCCCGCGACATCGCCCGCCTGGAGTACCTGCACCGCGAGGCCATTCGCTTCCTGCGTCGCAACTTCGCCTTCCGCTTTCCCGTCGAGCTCGAAGAGCCCGAGGACGTGCGGCACCTCTTCCTCTACGCCTCCGAACAGGGCCGCTTCAACCGCGTGCAGATCCTGTCCTGCGTGGTGCTGAAGACCATCCACACGATCAACCACCTCGAAGCGCGCGAGCTGCTGCACGCCTCGGCGGTGCCCGAGTCGGAGCTGCTCCAGCTGGTCGAGCACCAGGTGGTCAGCCGCGCCCGCGCGCTCATCGACGACGGCCTGCCCATCGTGCACTTCTACGGGTCCCGCAAGACGCGCGACTCGATGGTCAGCAAGCTGATCTCCAAGAAGGCCGCCCGCGCTTCGGACATCCTCGACAAGCTGCGCTTCCGCATCGTCGTGGAGACCCAGAACGACGTGGTCCCCGTGCTCGCCTACCTGATGCGCCACGCCTTCCCGTGGAACCAGGTCACGGCCGGCGAGTCCACGAACAACCTCGTGAACTTCCGCCGCTTCCTCGAAGAGAGCGAGCCCCTGCGCGAGTACGTGCCCGCGCTCCAGCTCGACGTCGGCATCGAGGACGAGGAGAACGCGGAGGCGACGAACGAGTTCAGCGGCAGCTCGTTCAAGATGATCAACTTCATCATCGACGTGCCCGTGCGGCTGGACCACATCCTGGCGCGCAGCGGCGACCCCTGGGTGCTCCAGTCGGGCTCGATCTGCTACCTGGGCTGCGAGTTCCAGGTGGTCGACCAGGAGACCGCCTACCTCAACGAGCAGGGCGAGAACTCCCACGCCAAGTACAAGGTCCGCCAGGCGGAGCGCGTCTCCGATCGGCTCATGTGGGGGCTGCTCCGCGAGCGCCGTCGCCGCGGCGACACCCGCGCCCCCCGCTCCCTGCGCATCGCCCGCAAGCCCCGCGCCGTGAGCAAGCTGGACCGGGCTCACGGTCAGTCCCTGCCCGCCGCGCCCGTGCCGGTCCGCCGCAAGCCCCGGCCGCCGCGGCCGGAGCTGCCCGTCACGCTCCAGGTCTCGGTTCCGCCGCCACCCCGCGAGCCCGTGGCGATCGACCCGGTCGACTACGTCAGCGAAGAGGATTCGCTGATGCAGGCCTCGCCCATCGGCCGCGAGTAGGTCCTCGGCGCAGGCCGCCTGGCTCAGGGCTGCACGACGAAGGCCACCTCGTCGTCCGTCCAGCGCGCCGCGAAGCTCCGCTGGCCCACCCACATGCGGAGTCGCCCCCGCCCCGCCGGATCGACCGCGAGGCCGTAGGCCACGACCGTCACCGGCTGCCCCAGGCCGAGGTGGTGGCTCACGACGGCGTCCAGGTGCTCCACCTTCGAGGTCGTGAAGGTGTAGAGCCAGCGCCCGTCCTCGAGCAGCGCGGGCTGGCCCCAGAAGGGGTCGGCAGGGGTCATGCCGGGCACGCCCGGGTCGGCGAAGTCCAGGGCCTGCCAGGCGTCGAGGCGCGCGAACACGGGGTCGATGGAGTCCTTGTCGTCGTCCAGGAACCAGGGGGTCTGGATGAGCACGAGCGCCCCGGCGTCCCACTGCTCGATGAGCGCGCTCCGCGGGTGGGAGCGGTCGACGAGGGAGCGGAGCGCGCGGACCTCGCCGGCGTCCAGGACCTCGCTGGCGGTGTTCGCGCCCAGGGCCGCCACGAGGAGCAGGGCGAGGAGCTGGTTGGCTTCGCGGCCCACGAAGGCGGCGCCCACCAGCAGCGCGACCGGCGCCAGGGGCAGCACCCAGTACTGGAACTGCTCGGCGCTGGCCTGCGAGGCGGACATCGCCAGCCCGATCGCGGCGGTGGAGACGGCCGCCTGCACGGCCCAGGAGGTGGGTACGAGATCCCGCTTCCGGATCGAGGACAGGGCGCCGAGCGCGGCCAGCCCCGCCACAACCCAGCCGGCCACCGCGGGTCCGTAGCGCCCCGGCAGGTCGATCAGCGCGTGTCTCAGGACCGCCCCGAGCCCGGCCGCTTCGTTGATGGGGTCGCCCGAGGCCTCCAGGAAGCCGGGGATCAGGGGCAGGGCCCCCAGCGCCGCGAGGCCCGAGACGCGAAGGAAGGCCGGGACCGCCGAGCGCCGCAGCCAGAGCAGCGTCAGGAGCTGGCTGAGGGGCACCGCGAGCGCCAGCACGTGGACCCAGGCCAGGGCGAGCGTGCACAGCCCGAGCAGGACGGACTCCGCGCGCCCCGGCTTCGCGATCCAGCGCGCGAAGGCCGCCATCTGCAGGGCGACCGCCAGCATCATCAGCGGGTAGTTGAGGATCTCCAGTCCGTACGCGCTGCGTTGCGGGGAGACCGCGTAGACCGCCGCGGCCACCAGCGCCGCGCCGCGGGCTCCCAGCCCCCGGAAGGCCAGCAGGCCGACGACGAAGACCGAGGCCACCGAGAACAGCCCGGATGCGGCGTGCCAGACCGCCGGCGGCGCCCCGGCCCGGAGCAGCCCCTCGAGGAGCCAGGCGTAGGTCGGGGGGTGCAGCCCCACCCAGGTGCTCACGCTGGCGTACCAGGGCCCCGTCGACACGGCGTGTCGCCACTCGGCGATGTAGGCGCCGTAGGCCAGGGTGATCTGGTTCCATCGGAAGGGGAAGCGGCTCCACTGGAGCAGCGCCGCGAGGGCGACCAGGGCGAGCAGGATGGCTGCTGCCTGCCCCGCGCTGACCCGTCTCACGGCTGGACCCGCGAGACCCGGAGATCCAGCGGCCAGCTGGGATCGTCGAGCGCCGCACGCCCGAGCTCG
>JAJDAI010000961.1 GCA_029261955.1 Deltaproteobacteria bacterium
CGACGACGACGACGACGCCACCCCCACCGACGACGACGACGACGCCACCCCCACCGACGACGACGACGACGCCACCCCCACCGACGACGACGACGACACGACGCCCACCGACGACGACGACGACACCACTCCGTCCGACGACGACGACGACAGCACGCCCATCTCCGACGACGACGACGCCGCGTCGAGCTGCAGCGCCTCCGTGGTGTCCGTGTCCGACAACGAGCCGAACGACACCGGCGCCACCGCCCAGGTGGTCAGCGCGAGCTCGACCGGCTTCTCGGTGTCCGGGTTCATCGAGGAGTGCGGCGACGGCTCGGGCTACCCGGCCAGCGGGGACATCTTCGCGGTCACCTACAGCTGCGACGGCCCGGCCGACATCTCGCTCAGCTGGACGAGCGGCGCGAGCGACATCGACTTCCAGATCTTCGACGGCCCGGACTTCCAGAACCGGCTGGCCGAGGGCTGGGACACGAACCTCACCGGTCCCGAGTCGGCCACTCTGACCGTCGGGGCCGGCGACCCCATCTACTACGCGATCCTGTGCTGGGAAGGTGCCCCCGCGGACTACGAGTTCGAGGTCGCCTTCTAGGCCCGATCGAAGCCCGCTCCGCTCAGCGGCTCAGCGCCCACCACAGCACCGCGGCGGCGATCAGCACCAGCAGGCCGACGAGCCACCACCACATGGTGGACTCCTTGCGCACGAGCTCCGGCGCCCGCTGGAACTCGGCGAAGGGGTTCGGCCCGGGGACCAGCACGCCGGGGCGCGACAGCTCTGCAGGCACGGGGATCGGGGACTTCTCGGTCTGCGCGAAGGCGCCCTCCTGGGGGATCGGCTTCGGAGGCGTCCGGGCGGTGTCCACCTGGTCCGGCTCGTCGGGCGGCACGTCCACCGTCTCGGCCTCGAAGGCATCGACGTCGGCCTGGCTGACCGCCTTCAGCGCCTCGAGGGAGTCCAGCGACGCGTCGCTGAGCCGCATCTCGTCTTCGAAGGCCTGCCACTCGGCCCGCTCGCTGGACTCGCCCACGTCGCCCCGCCCGAGCAGCTCCCCGATCCAGGTCTCCAGGTCCTGCCCGGTCGCGGCGCCACGCAAGGCCCGCAGCGCCTGGGCGACCTCGGCTCCGTCCGCGAAGCGCTGGCCCCGATCGGCCCTCAGGCAGCGACGCAGGATCTGCGCGAGGCCCGGCACCACGGCGTCCACCGGGTCGAAGAGCCCAGGCCTGGCCAGGGTGCGCTCGGCGGAGACGATGGCTGTCATCACCTCGATCAGCGAGTCGCCCTCGAACAGCCGCCGGCCCGCGCAGACCTCGAAGAGCAACGAGCCGAGCGAGAAGAGATCGGAGCGGCCGTCCAGCTTGAGGCCGCGTGTCTGCTCCGGGCTCATGTAGCGCGGTGAGCCACGGGTGTGCCCCGTCGTCGTGGTCATGCCCGCGAGCACGGCGGCCTTGGCGATGCCGAAGTCCGTCAGCTTCGCCCGCCCGCTGCGCGCCAGCAGGACGTTGGACGGCTTGAGGTCCCGGTGCACGACCAGCACGGGCTTGCCGTCCTCCTGAAGCGAGTGCGCGTGAGCCAGGGCCTCCGCGATCTGGATGCCCAGCTCCAGCACCGCGGCGCCCGGGGGAGCGGCCCCATCGGCCAGCGCCTGGTTCAGCGGGACGCCATCGATCAGCTCCATCGCCAACCACGGAGCGCCCTCGGCCTCGCCGTGCTCCAGCACGCGCACGATGCCCGGGTGCCTGAGCAGCAGGCCGATGCGGGCTTCCCGCGCGAGCGCCGTGCGGAACTCGGCGAACTCGCGGCCCTCGCCACCTTGCAGGACCTTGACCGCGACCAGCTCGTCGTCGCGCAGCCGGCGCGCCGAGAACACGCGGCCCATGGCCCCTTCGCCCAGCTCGCGCAGGAGCTCGAAGTCCCCGTAGGTTCGGGGGAACTCCACCTCGGCGAGCGAGTCGCTTCGAAAGACGTCGGTCATGCCGACGGGTGCCCTTCCGTCCCCCGGGGGTGAGCAAGCCTAGCGCAGCTCATGGGGTGGGCAGCCCTTCGAGGAAGCCGAAGACCTCGCGGTAGACCCGCACCTGGTTCGTCAGGCCCTTGAGCCCGTGGCCCTGGCCGGCGAACTCCACGTAGGTGCAGTCCTTCTGGGCCTCGGTGCAGGCGGCGTCGAATTGCCGGGACTCCAGCACGGGCACGCGCTGGTCGTTCTCGCCGTGCAGCAGGAGGATGGGCGAGTCGAGCCGGTCGAGGTGGTAGAGCGGGCTGCGCTCGGAGATCTTCTCGGCCTCCGTCGCCGGGTCGCCGGCCTCGAGCAGGACCCAGTCGGGGATGTTGCAGGTCTCCCAGAAGGTCTTGATGTCGCTGAAGCCGAAGAAGCTGACGCCCCAGCCGAAGTCGAAGTCGCTGTTCCGGCCGTTGGTCTCGGGCGGGAAGGTCAGGGCGCGCATCGTCGCGTAGCCGCCGTGCGAGCCGCCGTAGGTGCCGATGTCCCGCGGGGCGTAGCCGTGCTCGGACACCAGCCACTGCGCCATCCAGTGCAGATCGACGATCTCGTCCCCGCCCAGGTCCCCGTCGTTCAGCCCGTAGAACTCACGCCCGAAGCCCCAGGATCCGCGCACCGCCGGCGACAGCGCCGCGACGCCCGCCTGGCAGAGGATCTGGCTCTGCGTGTCCCAGTAGTTGCCGCCGCCGTAGAAGGCGACGATGCCCGCGAGGCGCCGCTGCCCTTCGGCCGGGGCCACCTTCGGGGTGGACCAGTAGGCGTGCAGCAGCCGGGGCTCGCCGGTCGCCTCGTCGACGTCGAAGGTCGGGATCTGGACCCGCTTCACGTCGCAGTGCTCGAGCTTGCCCGCCAGCTCCCCCGGCAGCTTCAGCTTTGGCTCCACGACCAGCTTCGGGCCCTGCACGGTCAGCTTGAACACGTCCATCTTGCTGCCGCGCGAGGTCGCGTAGAACCAGGCCTCCGTGGGCGTCGCGTGCAGCGAATAGAGGTTCGACGGCACGATCATGTGGTGCTTCATCACCCCGTCGGCGCCCAGCAGCATCAGCTCCGACTCCCAGGGCCGGCGCAGGATGGCGACGATGTGCGTCTGCCCGTCGGCCTCGAGCAGGTAGGCGTCGTCGAGCTCCTCCTCGTAGGTGGTCAGCTGGGTCACGGGACCGCCGGCCAGCGGGCCCATGTAGAGGTTGTTGAAGCCGCTCTCGTCGCTCACCGCGAGGTAGTTCTCGCCGAGCACCCCATCGAGCAGCCCCATGTGGTTGCGGGCCGCGTCCTCGGTGATCTGGACGATGCTGCGCTCGCTCGCGCTCAGGTCGACGCGCAGCAGCTGGGTGCGCGCTCGGTCGCTCTGCAGGTTCGCGCTGAAGAAGATGGCGCCGTCGTCGGGCGTGAAGTGGACGCCGCCCCAGGTGAAGGTGCGCTCGGGCGTGTCGCAGACGACCGTCTCCAGGACCGGCCCGCCGTCCACCGAGATGAGCTCGACGCAGGACTTGAAGGACTCCGTGCCCTCGATGGGGTAGCGGGCGATGTAGGCGATGCGCTCCTCGGCGTGATCCAGGCCCCAGCCGTAGATGTAGGGCACGTCGGTCAGCTTCTCGATGCGCCCATCCGCGAGGTGCAGCTTGTAGGCGTCGTAGAACTCCTGGTTGTCCTCGTCGCCCACGAAGATCAGCGCGTTCTGCTTCGGCAGCGGCTTCATGCCGCCGAGGTTGCGCGTGTTCCAGTCGACGTCGTTGACCGCGGTTCCCTTCGCCGGATCCAGCTCGCCGGTCAGCGGCAGCTTCATCATCTGGCGGGTCTCGCCCTCGTGCATGTAGAGCAGCACGTCGAGCTCGGGGAAGGGCTTGAAGCCGCGGTAGGGGTAGCCGGCGATGTGCGGCGCGATGTCGATGGAGCGCCCCTGGAAGGTCACTGCGGTGGCGGAGGGAACGGCCTCCGGCGCGGGCTCGACCACCTCGGGGGCGGGTGCGGGGGACGGGCTGGCAGCGCAGCCGCACAGCAGGATCAGGGCGAGCCACTTCACGACAGCGTCTCCAACAGGTCGACGAGGCGCTCGTGGCCGGCGCGGAAGATCGACTGCCCGTCGCCCACCAGGACCGCCTCGATGCCGCCGAGCCCGACGAGGCGGCGCACGGACTCGATGGCCGCGGCCTTGTCGGCCAGCTTCAGGTCGGGGAGCAGGTTCAGGCTGCCGGCGTGCTGCCCGCGCACGAGGTCGCCGGTGATGAGCGTGTCGCCCACCTGAAACGCGAGCTCGCCCGGGGTCTTGCTGCCCCGCATGCCGATGCAGCTCACGCCTTCGATGAGGTCGTCGTCCTCGAGCCAGCGGTCGACCTTCAGGTCCCCCAGTTCGGGGCGGTCCCCGGCCGGTGCGGCGATCGAGGCGCCGAAGCGCTGGGCGAAGGCCTCGGCGTCGCGGCCGTGGTCCGAGTTGGTGATGAGGACCCAGGCCACGCCGCCGAGCGCCTCGATGTGGGCGAAGTCGTGATCGGAGGGGGGCATGGGGTCGAAGGCCACGTTGCCGCCTTCGCGCACGAGCAGCGTGCCGTTGAAGTCCACGTTTCGGGCTTCGTCGAAGGACGACCAGCCGAACAGGTCGGGGCGATGCAGGGACTTCACGGGCACCTCGGAGCAGGGGGCCGCGCAGGATAGCAGGGGCCCCGACGCCTGCCCCGGTGACACATAAACCTCAAATAAATCAGCAGGTTGAGCCGGTCGAAAAGAGCTTTGAAAACAAAGTTGGGCCTTCGCCGAACCACCCCTACACTCCCCCGCCTTCGAGCCGGGAACTGTCCCGGCAAATGGGGTCCCAGGACCCCGACGGGTGTCCGACCAG
>JAJDAI010000962.1 GCA_029261955.1 Deltaproteobacteria bacterium
AGGACGCGACCCGCGTGACCTTGCCGCGCAGGCGGTCGAAGAGCGAGGCCCCGTCGAGGCAGCGACCGACACGCTCGAACAGGGTCGAGTCGGCGGCGTAGGCGATCAGCCCGCTGCGCTCCTTGTTCCAGGGCAGCACGACCTGCTCGATGTAGGCGACCTTCGGGTCGGCGCCGAGCGCGACCATGCCGCCGCTCGCCAGGGCGAGGCTGACGCCGGGCGGTCCCTTGGGCGTGAAGGACATGGTCCCCAACAAGCCCAGCTGCTGGATCAAGCTGCCCTCGGGCCCGCTGTCCACCAGCACGATGTCCCGGTCCTCGCTCTGCACGCGCTCCAGGGAGCCGATCTTCACGTCGTAGGCGAAGCGGTCACCGCGGGACACGCGGCCCAGCTCGGCCGCCATCCAGGTGAAGAGCTGCAGCTCGGTGCGGGAGGGGTCTTTGCGCAGCAGGAAGCTCAGGTCCGCGTAGTCGGCCTTGATGCCGAAGGGGAAGCCGCCGAAGCGCACGTGGCTCAGGTCGGGCACGTAGGACCAGCGGTCGCGGGGCAGCTTGATGGTGGAGTCGGCGTGCACCGTGCCCCACATCTCGACCCGGTTGTCGCCGAGGCAGCGGTGCTCCTCCTTGTCGACCAGCGTGAAGGCGATGTCGAGGCGGGACTCGGGCCCCATCTCGTGCACGGGCAGCTCCAGGAGCAGCTTCACCCGGTTGCGGCCGTTGACGTCGCGCAGGGCGACTCCGCCGGCGGCCGCGCCGTTGAGGTAGACATCGAGCCGGCTGTGCTCCGTGTCCGCCTGGGCAGAGTAGGAGTAGGTCAGCTCGAGGCGCGCCTGGCCCGAGATCGGGTGGTCGTCCGGGATCATGTTCAGGGGCACGCTGACGACGCCGCCGCGGTAGCCCGTGGCCATCGTGTCTTCCATGCCGAGGTCGGCGAGGGTGAACTCGGTCTCGGGAGGCACCGTGTCCTCCCAGCGGCGGGCCTCGAGCGCGTCGTAGGCCTGGACCTCCTCCACGTACTCGGTCAGGCCGACGGGGAGCTGGCGGGCCTCCTCGCCGCTGAGCAGGCGGGCGAGCTCGATGACGCCGCGGCCGTCGGTGCCGACGACAGCGAGCATGGCGCGACCGGGCTCACCGGGGCGCTCCGCGACGGCGAGCAGGCCCGAGTTGCCGACCTTGCCCCGCTTCAGGGCGCTGGCGGCCTCGCGGTGCTCGGGGTCGTCCGAGTTGGCGAGCGCTTCGCGGACCTCGGCGAGCACGGTGCTCGGTCCGTCGGCGCGGGCGATGGCGATGAGGTGCCCCGCAGGCGCCGTCGAGGGGCTGCCGCGGTGCAGGTAGAGGTCCAGGGGGCGCCAGGACGCCACGTTGCCGAGCACGGAGCTGATGTAGCCGGCCGCCTGGGCCTCCTCTTCGCTGAGATCCTTCGGCACCACGATGACGACGGTGCTGGGGTCGGGGTCCCGCTCGTCGCGGAAGGGGTAGGGCCAGTCAGCCAGGTTCAGCTCGGGGTCCTTCTGCACGTAGTTGACGCGGACGAAGGACGAGTCGAGCACCCGGCTCCAGAGGCCGGGGTGGTCCGACAGCTCGCAGGGCAGCCGGCTGCGGTGGTAGGCCAGGAACGTGATGTTGTGGTAGCCCTCCTCCGCCGACAGGGGGAGCTTGATGATCTCCTGGTCGACCTGACCAGCCTTGCCGTCGAGCGCCACGGTGCCCACGGGGCGGCCGTCGACCCACACGGTGAGGGCGGAGACGTCGGGCAGCAGCTGCTGGCTGCGCACGAGGTCCAGATGCAGCTCCGGATCACCCTGCACGTCCCAATGCCGCGGGATGCCGAAGGACAGCGACCCGTAGCTGTGGATGCCCACGAGCGTGATGTCGCCCTTGCGACCGAGGTCCTTGCCGACCTGGATGTCCCGCGTGAGCACGTCCCCGGCGCTGCCCAGCTGGGCGTCCGGACCGTCCTCCCGCACCCGCGTCGGAGCACCGAGCGCCGGCGAAGCGATGGCCAGGGCCAACAGCGTGAGCGCAGGGAGTCGAAGTAGCTTCTGGAACGTGGTCATGGTCAGGGTCCTCCGGGCGAGCTCACCGACTGGTGCGACCCGGTCGTGTATTCGGAATCTTCGTGTCGGATGGTCTCGGGGCGGTGGTAGGGGGCTACCCGCCAGGCGATCGCGGTGTCTGGGAAGAGTGTGGCCACCTCGCGCGCCAGGCGCGGGGTGGGGCGCGGCGCGGCAACCACGAGGCTGCCTCCGCTCAGGTCGATGAGGTGCAGGTCGTCGCGCAGGGCCCAGCCCGGCGGCAGCCAGTCGTGGGTGCCCTCGGGGTCCAGCTGCGAGGGGTCAGCGAGGGCCACGCCGAGGGCCCGGGCGCGCAGCCGCGCCGCCATCTGCGGGTCGATGCGCCCGTGATCCAGCAGGAAGTCGATGGGCGAGCGGGCGTCGTCGATGGCCGAGTTCCGCAGCGCGATCAGGTCACCCTCCCAATCGGGGTCCTCCAGGATCGTGCGCAGCTCGGTGCCGTCCATGCCGGCCACGCCGGCGCAGATCCCGCGCTGCCAGGCCGTGCGGGACGCGACCGCGAGCGCGCAGCGCAGGTCCAGGCTCGGGGCCAGGAAGAACTCCAGCTGACGGCCCAGGCGCGCCGTGACCAGCAGGCGGACCTCCTCGTGCAGGGGGGCGGCGCTGGCGACCGAGATCGACTTGCCGTCGCCGTCGCGCAGGGGCACCAGGGCGTACAGCGCGCAGAGGCCGTAGCTGAGCTGCGTGAGCGCGTCCGTGTCCACGTCGGCGGGGTGCACGGCGCGGAACACCAACTGGGTGCGGTCGGCCAGCGCCTCGGAGACCAGCTCCTCGGAGACCCAGCCCCGGCGCACCAGGACCTCGCCGATGCGCTCGCCGGTCTCGACCTGCTCCTCCAGGGCCTCTTCGAGTCGCCCCTGGGTCAGCTCGCCCACGCCGATGAGCCGGTCGCCGAGCCGCTTCCGCTCCACGCCGTCCTCCTCGACCACCAGCCGGCGGTAGGCGCGGTGCCGGGCCTGCTGGAGCGCGTCCGTGGACGCGAAGGAGAAGGCCACCCGGAGGCGCAGCATGCTCTCCAGGCTCGTGCGGACCTCGGACGAGGGCGGCATCGCCACCGCGACGAGCGCCGTCTCTTCGTCCTCGAAGCCCAGGGGCAGCACGCCCATGAGCTCGGCGTCGGCCTCGGGGACCTGGCGCAGCAGGCTCAGGGGCACGGCGTAGGGATCGGGATCCACCACCGGCAGCGAGTTCTGCTCCGCCAGGGCGTCGGCGAGGATGCGCGTCGACGTGATGCCGGACAGCGTCATGATCTCGCCCAGCTTCAGGCCGGTCTGGTCCTGCAGCGCCAGCGACTCTTCGAGCTCGGCCTCCGACGCGTCGCCGCGGTCCAGCAGCAGCTCGCCGAGGCGGCGCTGGTAGGTCTTCAGCACGCCCACGTCCGGGAAGACGTGGTCGGTCTTGAGCCACTTGAGGGGCTCGCCGGTGATGCGGTGGCCGACGTACTGCCGCACGGCCTTCGCCGTCGCCGCGAAGTTGACGACGTTCGATACGAAGAAGCGAGGCAGGCTCAGCATCCCGTGGATGGGCCCGTAGATCGTGTCGACGCTGATGTACTTCCACACCGCCCGCCAGGCGAGCACCAGCGTGTTGAACATCACGAGCCACCACAGCACCGAGCCGGGCGGGAAGATGTTGTCGAAGGTCCAGGGCTGGCCGCTGATGCTGCCGAGCAGCATGCGCACGAGGCAGTAGAGCGCGACGCAGTAGGCGAAGACCGCCATGAAGTTCGTGACGATCGCCTTGCGGTCGCGGAACAGCGTGTAGAGCACCGGCAGCGGCCCCTGCCAGCCCAGCTGCTCCCAGGTCTGCAGGCCGATCCCGAGGATCCAGCGCGAGCGCTGCTTGATGGCGAAGCCCAGCTTGTCCGGGAAGTACTCGCGGGTGGCGATGTACTCGTCCTGGATGACCTTGACCTTGCGCTTCTTGAACCAGCCCTTCTCCACGATCCGCTCGCGCTCGATGGCGCGGCAGGCGAAGTAGGTGCGCATGTTCGCGAGGCGGAACTTCAGCCCGATCTCGTAGTCCTCGGTCAGGCTCGTGACGTTGAAGGCCTCGGAGCTGTGCGCGAGCGCGATCTCCTCGAAGGCGTCCCGGTCGAAGCCGCTGCCCACGCCCGCGGAGGGCACCAGGCCGCCCACGGCCTCGCGGACGAGCATGTCCTTGAGGTGGTGCTCGGTGAACTCGTCCTTGTAGGTGCTGCCGACGAAGGCGTACCAGGGCAGCTCCAGCGGGAAGACCGGCGTCTGAACGAACTGATTCTCGGGGATCAGGTAGTTGTACAGCCGCATGGCCAGCGGATGGATGATGTCCTCCGCGTCATGCATCAGCAGGATGTCGAAACGCTGGCCTCGACGCTCCTCGACCAGCTGGATGTGCTGGTAGGCCCAGTTCAGGCAGTCCGCCTTGGAGGTGGGCCCGTCCCGCGGCACGACCACCTTGTGCACGTTGCGGTTGCGGCGGGCCACGATGTCCACGCAGGCCTGCGTCTCGGCGTCGTTCTGGTAGGTGCCGACGAAGATGTCGTAGTTGTCGTAGTCGAGCTGCTTGAGGTTCAGCTCGAGCATCTGGCGGATGACGGCCTCCTCCTGCCAGGCAGGGACCATCATCGCGATGCGCTTCTGCTCGGGGGCCTTCAGGTCCTCGACCGTGACCTTGCGATTGCCAACCGCGCCCAGCCCTCGGAAGAGGTAGCTGAGGTCGATGAACAAGTCGTCCACGCCGTTGACCAAGATGGTCCAACAGACGGGGTAGGCCACGGCTCGCATGGCCAGATCGAGAACGTCCGCCATGGACGGTCACCCTCCGTTCAGTCGCCCCTCACAACCTCTTCCCCTGCGATACGTTCTACACGCCGGGGCACAGGAAGCAAAAGGGAAGTTCATATCTCTAGGACCTTCGATCGCGATCGCAGGGTCCCATCCACCCAATCTCGTCAAAACGATGCATATCCAGCCACTTGAAGGCGCAGATCGACATACCCGAGCGGATCGGGCGGTTGATCGAGCCGAAAGAGTCCGAGGTAGGTACCGGCGTGTACTCCCAGCATCAGATCGATCCCGATCGGACCCATCAGGCGCCAGCGGTGGCCGAGCCCCACATCGAACAGGTTGTTCCAGTAGTCGTTGAGGACGTCCTTGGCGAAGCGCGCCTCGAAGACCGGCGCCCAGGCGACCGGCCCCGTCACGAGGTAGTGCAGGCCGAGGCGTCCGCGGGCCGAGAAGAAGAGGTTGTGGTACGGCCGGTTCCGGTAGACGGCGTCGCCGTAGAACTCGCCGCAGAACTTCGCGGTCACGTACGCGGGCTTGCCCCAGGCGGGCTGGCAGCCGGGGGACGCGAAGGTGAAGGCGGCGCCCACCTGCACGTCGAGCTGCACGTCCGGATCGGTGTCCCGCTTGACCCAGGGGAAGGCCGCGCCCGCCTGGGCCCAGAGGCTGATCTGGCGCTTCCAGAAGCGGAAGAGCACGCCGCCGCCCAGGATCGCGGTGTTGTCGGCGTAGATGAGCGGCTGGCCGAGGTTGGCCGGACCCCCGTTCTGCCGGGAGCGGACGTCGCCGCTGATCTGGAAGAAGATGTAGGGGTCGAGGTCGATGGTCGGGATCGGGTGCAGGTAGCCCCGGACCCGCAGCATGCCGGCGAAGTTCGCGAAGTCGGGCTCGTCGGGCCAGACCCGGACCCAGCCGAAGCCCTCGCCGTAGACATCGGCCCAGAGCGGCTTGGCGGTGTAGCGCAGCTCGCCCTTCGCCTGCTTCGTGATGGCCTCGTCGTCACCGTCCTTCGCAGCCTGGAAGTGCTTGCGGGCGGCGAAGGGGTGACCCGAGCTCCGGTCGACGTAGCCGCGGTGCAGCTCGACCACCTGGCTCGACGCGCCGGCTTCGAGGGCGTCGTCGAGGGC
>JAJDAI010000963.1 GCA_029261955.1 Deltaproteobacteria bacterium
CGCCACGCAGCCGCCGATGGACGCGCAGTAGATGCTGGAGGGGAAGTGGCCGAGCGTGTAGCCGGCGTCGTTGAGCAGGCGCTCGAGGTTCTGGAGGTTCAGGCCCGGCCCGCACTCCACCTGGAGCGTCGCGGGGTCCACGTCGCTGAGCTCATCGAGGTGCTTCAGGTCGACGACGACGCCCCCG
Organism: Deltaproteobacteria bacterium; assembly: GCA_029261955.1. GTDB lineage: Bacteria > Myxococcota_A > UBA796 > UBA9615 > UBA9615 > CALCXL01. Next base: position 188 of record JAJDAI010000963.1, read on the forward strand.
TAGAGCGGCGCGGCTCCCCCGCAGACCCCGCTCCCGGAGCCGTAGGCGACGGCGGCGACGCCGTGCTTCGTGAGCACCTCGAGCACCGCCTGCGCGGCGGCCTCGTCCTGCGGGCGCACCACGGCCAGGGGCGGCGTCGTCGGCGTGCGGTCGCGGTGGCCGACGGTCAGCTTGGGCCAGAGGTCCCGGCTGTAGGCGGCGAGGTCGGCCGCACCGGACGAGACGAAGTCGTCCCCCAGGGCGGCACGGAGATCGGAGAGGACGGCTTCTTCGGACACGGCTCCGGAGGATATCCGGTGATGGCGGGACTCGCCCGGTGGCGGGCGCGCGCGCTGCATTCAGCAGCCCGGCTCGTGCCGCGAGGAGGGAGCTTCGGGAGGCGACTGGCTGGGTCGCGGGTCTGCACCCCGGCGCCCTTCGCCGGCCAGGCGAGCGAGCCGCCTCTGCTAGGTTGGTGTTGGGGAGAGGGTGGACGAGCAATACCGAGATCGGCGTGTCCTGAGGGAGGGGCGGCTGCACATCGTCGAGCGGGCCGTGCGCGGCTCCGACGGTCGCGCCGTGGTCCTCAAGCGACCGCGTGGCCCGCACCCGCACCCGCGGGTCCTCTTCTCCCTGCACCACGAACACGACCTGCTCGGGCAGTGCGCCGGACCCGGCGTCGTGCGGAGCCTCGGCCTGGATCGGATCGACGGTCAGCCGGTGCTCGTGCTGGAGGACGTCGGTCCCGAGAGCCTCACCGAGCGGCTGGTCCGGGGCCCGTTGGACCTCGACGAGTTCCTCTCGCGTGCCACCCAGATCGCCGTCGCGCTGGTGACGGTGCACGGGGCCGGTGTCGTGCACCGGGACCTCAACCCGAACAACCTCGTGCTGTTCGAGGGTGAGACCACGCTCGTCGATCTGGGGCTGGCCACGCGCTTCGCCGGCGTGCCCGGTGGCCTCTCGCCTTCCCTGACGGGCACGGCGTCCTACACCTCGCCGGAGGCGACCGGCAGGACGGGGCTGCTCGTCGACGAGCGCTCCGACCTGTACTCGCTGGGCGCCACCTTCTACGCGATGCTGACCGGTGGCCCCCCCTTTGGCTCGGGCACGCTTGGCGCCGTGCTGCACGCGCACATCGCGGTCCCCCCTCCGCCGCTCCGCGGGCGTGCTCCTCAGTTGCCTCCGCTTCTGTGCGAGCTGGTTCATCGCCTGCTCTCGAAGCGGCCTTCGGAGCGCTACCAGAGCGCGCGCGGTGTGCTGGCGGACCTGGAGGAGATCGCGCGGCGGCGCGCGGCAGGGGAGAGCCTGGAGGGCCTGGGCCTCGGACAGCACGATCGGCCCAGCGGTCTGCGGCAACCGCAAGGGCTGCACGGGCGCGAGGAGGTCATCGACGAGTTGGCTGGGATCCTGCGGGACGTCGCGCGTGACCGTGGCCGCGCCTGCCTCGTGGTGGGGTTGGAGGGCAGCGGCAAGACCTCGCTGGCGACCCGCCTGCAGCTTCTGGCTCTCCAGCACGGCGGACGGGTCGGCGGGAGCTACGGGGACGGGGTGCTGGCTCCACTCTCGTCGCTGGCCTCTGCCCTCGACCGGGCCCTGGAGGCCATCGCCGCAAGCGAGCCGTCCGTGCGCAGCGCGGTCCGGGCGGCGATCGACTCGCAGGTGGGCGACTCCGCCGACGCGCTGAGCGGCCTGTTGCCTTGCCTGGCTCAGCTGGAGCTCGGCCAGGGCGCCGCGCCGACACTGGAGCCGGAGTCGGCGCGGGAGCGCCTGCTCCAGGCCATGCGCGCCCTGGTGGCTGCGCTCGCGGGCTCGGCTGCGCCCCTGCTCTTGCTGGTCGACGACCTCGGCAGCGTCGACGACGCGAGTCGCCGCTTCTTCGTCGAGCTCGCCGAAGCCCCGCCCCCCGGCCTGATGCTGCTGGGCACGGCCAACCCCGAGGCCGTGAAGCCCGATCGTCCGCTGGGTCGCCTGCTGGCGGGCATGGCCTCGCCGCTTCACCAGGTGCTGCTGGAGCCGCTCGGGCCTCGCGCCATGGCGGCCCTCTGCGCCGAGGCGCTCGGCCTCGACGAGGACGAGGTCGCGAGCCTCGCGGTCCACCTCTGCCGCGAGGTCGGGGGCCAGCCCCTCGCCGCGATGCAGCGCCTGCGTTTGATGCGGAGTTCCGGGGAGCTGCACTTCGGCAGCGAGGGGCGTTGGCGTTGGCGCCTCCCTGGCCCCGCGATCACGCCGCCGCCCGGCCCAGTGGAGGGCCGCGCCCCGCCGATGCTGACCGGCGAGGCCCTCAACGTCGTGGCGACGCTTGCGCCCCTGGGCCCGATCTTCTCGCTCCAGGCCGCCTCGGCCGCGCTGGAGCTGCCCCCGGACGCGCTGCTCTCAGCGCTCGAGGGCCCGCTGGAGCTGGGCGTGCTGCAGCCCCTGGGCGACGCGAGCCTGCTGCCCCGCGGGGGAGGGGGGCTGGGGCTGAGCGAAGTCGATGTGCGCTACCGGTTCCGCAGTGAGCGCGAGCGCAGGGCCCTGGAAGCTCGCATGGACCCCGACCGGGCCCGCCAGTTGTTTCGGGCGGCGGCGGCGGCTGAAGGTGAGGATCCCGAGGCCCTCCGCACCCGTCTTCGCTACCTGCGGCAGGCGGGCGAGGCGCTGAAGGAGCCCGGGGAGCGCAAGGAGGCGGCGCGGGTGGCGCGGGAGGTGGCCCTCGCTGCGCTGGTCCCGTCGGCGGAGGAGGCCGCGGAGGCCGCGGAGGCTGGGATCGCGTGGTTGGGTGGGGGCTTCCAGGCCGAGCCGGGCCTGGCCCTCGAGCTTCACTGCCTGGCCGCCCGCGCGTTGGGGGCGGTGGGGCGCGGGGGCCAGGCTGCGCCCCTGCTCGCCCGCGCCGAGCAGGCCGCGCCGGACCCCGTCGATCGCGCTGACGTGGTCGTGCTCCGCGTGTGCCACGCCGTAGCCCAGGGGGAGCACGCTGTCGCACTGGCCTCGCTCCGGCGGGGGATGGAGCTGCTCGGCGAGGTGCTGCCGGCCGACGCCGCGACCGAGCCCGATCCCCTGCCGGCGCTGCTCGAGCGTCTCCAGCGGGTCTCCCTCGACGCCTTGCGCGCGGGGCCTGCCATGAGCGAGCGGCGTGACCTGGTCGCCATGGCCCTGCTGGACGCCGCCATTCCCTCGGCCTTCTTCACCGACCCGCCGCTCTTCCGGCAGATCATCCTGCGCATGACCGTGCGCACGCTGGAGCGCGGGATCGGCCCCCGGAGCGCCTACCCGCTGACCTACTGCGCGCTGTTCCTGCGCGGCGCGCAGGCCTTCGAGTTGGCTGAGCGCTTCGGCGCCGCGGGGCTCGAGCTGGCCCGCGAGCGACGCGACCCGGGCTACCTCTGCCGGGTTCTCTTCACCTTCGCGCACCACCTGCAGCACTGGCAGGGGCCGCTGCGTCGCAACCTGGAGCTCTTCATCGAGTCGGAGCGGGCGGGCCTCGCAGCGGGCGATCGGCAGTGGGCTGGCTACGCGATGACGGGCAGCCTGCTGAACCTCTTCCCCGCTCAGGTGCTGCTCAGCCGCGTGGCGGCGGACGTGGAGCGAACGCTGCCCTTCCTGGGTCGGACCGGAAACCACCCGATGACGGCGATGGCGGTGCCCGTGCGGCAGCTGCTGCGCGCGCTGCAGGGGCGCACGAGCGCGGGGAGCCTCGACGACGAGGAGTTCAGCGAGGCGGACTTCCTGCAGTCCACCGAGGGCGTGGGCGCGGTCCAGGTGCTGTTCCGGGTCCACCGCCTGCTGGCCGCTTCGTGGGCGGGGGACTGGGCGGTCGCGGCGGAGCAGGCCAAGGCGATCGAGCCGCTCCTGCCCTTCATGGAGGGCATGGCCCTCAACGCCGATCACGCGCTGCACGGCGGGCTCGCCGCGGCCTTCACCGCCCTGGGGGGCGACGCGGACGCCCTCGCGCGGGCGGAGGAGCTGCTGCTCCGGCTGGCGGCGATGGCCGAGCGGCAGTCCGCGAATTTCGGACACCGACACCAGCTGCTCGAGGGCGCCATCGCGCGAGCCCGCGGCGACCGGGCCCGCGCCCTGGACTGCTTCGACGAGTCCGCGAGGCGCGCCCGGGGCGAAGGCTTCCTCGCGGACGCCGCGCAGGCGCACCAGCTCGCCGGCGAGATGCTGGCCGAGGAGGGGAAGGACGTCCCCGCCCTGGCCTACCTGACCGCTGCCCGCCGGGACTGGCTGCACTGGGGGGCGCGCCGGCCGGCGGACGAGATCCTGCGCCGTCACCCCCAGCTCAGTTCGGTGTCCAACGACGCCAGCTGGAGTCAGGCCTCGCAGGCCGTCTCCTCCAACTCGTCGGGCAGCGACGGTCCATCGGCCACGGTGGGGCTCGGGCGGCTGGATCTCTCCGCGCTGTTGGGCGCCGCCGAGGCGATCGGCTCGGAGCTGGACCCGGCGGTCCTCACCGGGCGCCTGCTGGCGACGCTCGTCGAGCTGTCGGGTGCGCAGCGTGCTGTGCTCATCCGGCCGGACGAGGACAGCCTGCGGGTGCGCGCCACGCTCGACGCCGAGGGGCTGCACACGAGGAACCAGCCGCTGGACTCCGCTGACGACGTGCCGTCGACCGTCGTGCGCGCGGTGGCCCGCGGCGAAGGCACCCTGGTCCTGGAGTCGGCGGTGGCCTCGCCCCGCTTCGCCGCGGATCCGGTCATCGCGCGCCGCGGCACGACCTCGGTGCTCTGCCTGGCCGCCACCCGCCAGAAGCGCCTCGTCTCCGTGCTGTACCTGGAGAACGACCTCGTGGAGGGCGCCTTCGCCCCGAACCGCGCGCGGATGCTGGGGTTGCTGGCCTCGCAGGTCGCCGTGGCGCTGGAGAACGCCGAGCTCTTCGAGCGCCTGCGGCGCGAGACGGCGGAGCGGTTGGCGGCGGAGAAGCAGCTGCAGCGCTCGCAGAAGCTCGAGAGCGTCGGCCGGCTGGCGAGCGGCGTCGCGCACGACTTCAACAACCTGCTCGGCGTCGTGCTCGGTTGGGCCCGGCTCGTGTTGGACGACGACGCGACCGACAGCATCGATCCCCGTGAGCCCATGCGGCAGATCGCGCGGGCGGCCGAGCGCGGGGCGGAGCTGACGAGGCAGCTGCTGGCCTTCTCGCGGGCCTCGGTGGCGAATCCCGTGAACCTCGACCTGCCCCGGACCCTGGGCG
>JAJDAI010000964.1 GCA_029261955.1 Deltaproteobacteria bacterium
ACCCCACCGATGCCGGCGCCTGGGCGCCGGCTAAGGAGATGAACCAAGTCCCGATTCCAGAAAGCCACCCTTCATGCCGTGCTGCTCGCGCTCCCCCTCACCGCCCAGGCCGGCCCCTGCCTGGACAATGGCTACGGCTCCATCGACGACCCCACGGGCAGCGTGCACGTCGCACCCACGGGCGACGACACCGCCGCCGGGACGGAGGCCGCACCGGTCAAGACGCTCGGGGAGGCGCTGACCCGCAGCCGAAACACCGGCAAGCACATCGCCCTGCACCCGGGCACCTGGAACGCCGGCCTGGTCCTGACCTCCACCGACGACGGCCTGACCATCGCCGGCTGCGGCTCCAGCGAGAGCCTGCTCAACGGCGGCTCCAGCGCCGCGCTCATCGACGCCTCGGCCACCGACTCGCTGATGCTCGCTGGAATCGGGCTGCAAGGCGGCAAGAACAGCCTGACCCTGCGCGACGGCGCGATCGCCACCGCCGACGAGATCGGCGTCAACAAGGCCTGGCAGACCGGCATCCTCATCGAGGACGCCGGCACCGAGCTGCTGCTCAAGAACTCCAAGGTCGAGCGCACGCGGGAGGTCGCCGGCAAGGGCGCGGCGATCCTGGTCGACGGCGGCTTCCTGGACCTCAAGGGCGGCACGCTCACGAAGAACAAGGGCAACACGGTCGAGCTCAAGGGCAGCGCCGACGCCTCGCTGGTCCTCGCGACCATCAGCGACTCGCTCTACACCAGCACCAGCGCCGGCGGACACGCCCTGGTGGCCGACTCCAGCAGCACCTTCGACATCCGCGACTTCTCCATCGAGGACACCGCGGACGCGGCCATCCTGGCGCCGGCGGCCAACCCCGCCTGGCTCGAGGACATCGCCGTCGACGTCCCCGCCAGCACGCTCGAGGACGAGGACCACGTCCAGGTCGATGCCTCTGCCACGGTCATCAACGTCACCGTCAACGGAACCGCCATCTGAGCCCTCAGGGCACAGCGCGCACCCGGAGCCACAGCCCATCCCCCTGGAGCAGCACGTCGAGCAGCAGCAGGTCCCCGCTGCGCAGCTCGAGCTCCAGGGGGAGCGAGTCCAGGTTGCGGCGGCTCAGCCGGTGGTCGGTGATCTGCCCGGTCTCGGCCCGGACCAGCCTCGCCGAGGCGCCGAGCTGGAGCCGGGCCCCGCCCAGGTAGCGGCAGTGGCTGCGCGAGACCCGCGTGCTCGCGGGCAGGGGCGGGCGGAAGAGGCGACCGGCGCCGGGGTTCAGCTCACTCTGGTCCCAACGGCCGACGATCTCCCCGTGCTCCGCGAGGACCACCAGGGCGCCGTCGTCGGGGCCGCCGAGGACCTCCAGCACGAGGCTGTCCGGCGCGCAGTGCTCGGGGCGAGCCTCGGGGAGCGCGGATTCCCTGGGCTCGACCGGGTGCGCTGAGGGCAGGTCCGGCTCCCCGTCCGGTTCCAGCTCCGTATCCGCCGGACCGAGCAGCTCCCGCCGGTCCTCGGTGTCGTCGGACAGGCTCAGGAAGCCACGCAGCCGCCGACTCTCGGCCCCGCCCACCATGCGGCGGATGGGCTCGGTCTCGAGCAAGGCCAGGGCGAGCTCCTCCACCCCGAAACCGGGCTCGAAGCGCGGCGCGAGGGCCAGCAGCCGCTTCGTCGGCGGCGGCTCCGGGCTGCGCTCGCGGATGCGCAGGTGCTCCAGCGCGGCTTCGAAGGTGTCCTTGTGCAGGCGGAAGGCGCTGGCCGGGCGACCCAGGTGGGCGCTCTCGGACAGCGCGATCGCGAGGTGCTCCACGCCCAGGAAGCCCGTGGCGCGGGCCCGGCCGACCGCCAGCGCCATCACCTCCTCGACCGCCGTCGAGCCGGGAGCCCAGCCCGCGATGCGCGGCGGCGCGAGGCAGCCCGCGCCCGTCGCCACCCGCAGGTCCGACAGGTAGAGCGCGGGGTTGTAGAAGCGGCCGGAGGGGTGCGCCAGATCCAGGCGGGACACCCGGCGTCGCCCCTCCTCGACGGCCTCCGCCAGGTCCGCGCCGCGGCAGAGTTCCGCGTACAAGCCCGCGTCGAAGGCCGCCGCCGCCTCCGGGTCGAGGGCCAGCCGCGGCCCCACCACCGCCGGCAGACCCGCGGCGGCCAGCCGGGGCGCAGGGGCTTCCAGGGGCTGGACGCGGTCCGAGGCGGCCTCGCAGACCCCGAAGACCACGAGGTCGACCTCGTCGAGCAGCTTGCCCAGCCCGCGCGCCATCGCCCCGGCGGAGGCTCCCTCGCCCGATGCTTCGAGGACCACGCGCTCCGCAGCTTCGTGCCCGTGGCAGAGCACGTGCAGCACACGGGCGACCCCGGCCCCAACCGGTGGCGGCAGCGACGCCAGATCCCCCGGCAAACGCACCAGGCGCGCGCGAGGCAGCTGCTCCACCAACTCACCCAGCCGCCGGGCCAGCCGCGCCGTGATCGGGTCGTCCGGCGCCGGCTCCCACAGCAGGATCTCCAGCAGCAGGCGTCCCGTGCGCAGGGAGCGCGGCCGCGGCGTCGGCATGAGACGCAGCACCCGGACCCCGGCGAGGGGGTGCTCCGGCGGCAGCGCCGACAGGACCTCCCAGGGGAGGTTCCTCAGGTCGTCGCTGCGCGCGTCGATGACGAGGTTGAAGGGCTGCCCCGCTGCGGACGCCTCCGCGCGCATGGCCACCAGCCGATCCCGGATCGGCTGCATGGACGGCGCACCGGCCAGGCCGACGAACAGCGCCTCGGCCGCCGCACGCTCGTCGCGATCAGCCTGGAGGTGAGCGTCGGGCAGCTCGACCGCGGACTGCGGCTGCACGAGGTCGAAGACCTGGTCGGCCGCCTCGCCGAGCGCGTCCCAGTCCATGCGGCCGTAGATGGAGGCGGAGCGGCCGTCAGAGAGCTCGGCAAACGTCGGATCGGGCTCGCCTCCGAGCACCACCGTGACCGCAACCGGTCCCACCTCAC
>JAJDAI010000965.1 GCA_029261955.1 Deltaproteobacteria bacterium
AACTCCGAGCCACCGCTGCTCTTGGGCTTCCGCGCGCCGACACCCACGCGGCTCCACCGCAGAGCGGCAGAAGAGCCAGGAGCTGCCTGGCATCGCTCAACGACGGCGCGCGGACAACGAGACAGATGGGAGGCCGAAGCCCCGACAGATGACGAGCCGCGGCGGCGCACCGAGGTCGTCAGCGGCTGCCCCTTCGAGCCTGCGACCCACGGCGAGACCACCGACGAGAGATGCCCGCCGCCGTCGCCCGGGACGAAGCCCTTCCGGCCCACGACAAGCGATACGTCCTCGGGTGAGCCGAGCTGGTCTCAACGGCTCCAGGCGCCCCCAGTCGAAGGCAAGAAGCGGCGTTTGGCAGAGCTCGTCACCGGCGGCCCCGCGGAGGACACCACGGCCCTCATCAAGGCCCCGCCTCTGCGAAACGCCGTGTGCCCGAGCCAGCTCCCCGGATGTGAGAAGCAGGCCCGGCCGAGCCAGCACGGCGCCGCTGCCCAGCAAGAGCAGCACACCACCCGGTCAACGGACCGTCCCCAGACCCTTGTGAGCAGACGACGTGGACACAGGCAGGGGACGCACCGCCGCCGAGAGCGGCACCGCCGCTGGCCACACCGCCGCTCTCGGGCCCACGCGCGCAGGCACCCACGCGGCCCCACCGGAGAGCGGCAGTTGAGCCAGGAAGCACCTGCCTCCTCTCAACCATGGCGCGCGAATCATGCAACCGACGGGAAGCCGACGAGCCGACGGCTGCCGACCTGCGGCGGCGCTCCAACCCCGTTGAAACCCACGACCTCGCTGCCGCGTCCGACGTCGGTGACACCGCCGAGGCCCGGCCCGCCGCTGCTCCGGACAACAGGAGCCCTCTGGCCCACGACGAACGACACCCCGTCGAGCAATCCGGATTGGTCTCAAGGCCTCCAGGCGCCCGCACTCGAAGGCAAGAAACGGCGGCCCGAGAACCCAGGAACCGCCTATGAGCCCGAAGCCTCACGGTCGTCGGCAAGGCCCCATCTCGGCCGCCGCGCCCCGGGTGAGCTCGCCGCTGAGGACCAGCACCAGACTTCGGACCACCGCGGCGCCGCTGCCTACCGAGAGCGGCAAGCCACCGTGTCAACGGATGACCACAAAGCCGTCAACGAGAGCCCGCTTTCGCACAACACGTCCCGGATAAACGCTGCGGGCGAAGCCCGTGGCGTTTATCCAGTGTTCTACGCTGGACCGTCCAGCTAGATGCCCGGGCAGTAGCAGGCCCCAGACTGGCAACGGACCACCCGTATGTTCGGTATGGTTGTTGGATGCGATGACTGGGGTTAGTTGAGTGACTATTCACACGATATCTGTTCAGGGACCTGCGAGCTTCACTGGCCCGACTGTGGAGATCGCAGAGTTGAGACGGGTCAACTTCTTCTATGGCGCGAATGGGGCCGGTAAATCGACGGTCTCGAAGATCATTGCGAGCCCCGCAGACTATCCGGCGTGCGAAGTCGTAGCCGACGCCACCAGCGCCCTGGAAGTGCGGCGCTACTCGGCCGAGTTCGTACGGAAGAACATCGAGGCATCGCCTGAGCTGCCAGGTGTGTTCACCATGGGGGAGGACAAGATCGGCACCCAGCAGGAGTTGACCCGACTCCAGGGAGAGGGCGAGAAGGCCAGGGTAGAGGCGGAGGACCTCGCCGAGAAGCGCGCTCAGGTCGTTGAGAAGCAGACCAAGCTTCAGAGGCTGTTTGAGCTGGCCTGCTGGAACCGAAAGCCCGCGAGGCACACCCAGATTGGTGGCCTGCTGAGTGGGGTTCACGGAAGCAAAGGCAAGTACGTCGCCGAGCTCCTGAGCCCCGCTGCTGAGGAGGAGGGCGATGCGGAAGTCGCAACGCGCGGCGTGCTCGAGGAGCAGCTCAAGAGGCTGGCAGATGATCGCGTCGGACCTCGTCCAATCGCCGCCGCGATCGATGGTTCGGCACTTAGTTCGGTGGAGGCTGACGAGCTCTTCGGGACCGTGGTCGCCAGAAGTGATGCGCAGCCGCTGGGTCTTCTTCTTGAGCAACTTGGGCACCAAGGGTGGGTGCGTGACGGACTGTCCCACTTGGCACATTCTCCTGGGACATGTCCTCTCTGCCAACAGCCGGTCAGCGAGCAACTAGAGGCCGCACTTCGCGGCCTGTTCAATGCGACTTACGAGGCCGCGGAGAAGCAGGCGAACACTCTCAAGGCTGCCTACGGGAAGGCGGTCGACATCGTGGTGATAGAGGTGGCGGAAGTCACGCGGATGGGGCTGGCGGGACGCGCTCAGCGATTGGAGGAGCTGGGTCAGAATCTACTCCTGGTGTTGCGAGAGAACCTCCGCCAGCTCGGCGTGAAGTGCGGGGACCTCAGTCGGAGGGTCGAGCTCGCTCCGAGTACGGAGCCGCTGGCTGCGTTCAACCTGGAACTCGCGTTGGCGAACTCCGACTCCGAGGAGCACAACAGGCTGATTGCCGACCGGGGGGCGGCCAGGGAACGGCTCAAGGTGGAGGTGTGGCGCACCCTGCGAGCGGAGCTTGGGGCTGCTTCCGAGTTGTACCGGAGCCAGTGGAAGGAGCTTGAAGACGAGGCGAGCGCGACCACAGCGTCGGCGAAGACCCTGAAGTCACGGCGCACCGAGCTGGCCGCCGAGATCGGAGACCTTCAGGGCCGGCTAACGAGCACCGTGGCCACCCTCAACTCAATCAACAGCTACCTGGATAGCTTTGGGTTCACGGGGTTCCGGCTCTCGGCCGTCGACGGCGGCGCTGTGTACCGTATTGAACGGGACGGTGGTGAGGCTGCCCACGACTCGCTCTCCGAGGGCGAGAAGACCCTCGTTGCATTCCTCTATTTCGTCGCCCAGCTAGAGGGTGGTACCTCGAAGAAGCATCTGGCGACGGACCTGGCCGTGGTCTTCGACGACCCAGTATCAAGCCTGGATGCTGAGTCCCTGTTCCTTGTGGGCAGGATTGTTCGGCGTCTCGCCAACCAGGTGCGGAAGGGAGAAGGCCGCGTGAAGCAGCTATTCGTCTTCACGCACAACCTCCGGTTTCACCGCGAGGCCACGTACAGGGTCTCGGGCCAGGCCAAGGTGGCGTACTACGTGGTCCGAAAGCGGTCCGGGGTCTCTGAGGTTGAACGGACTGGGCACAAGAACCCGATTCGAAGCGACTACGACGAGCTGTGGCGCGAGATACGAAAGGAGCAGGGGGATCCAGTCACGGTCCGCAATTGCATGAGAAGGGCGCTGGAGACCTACTTCACTCTGATAGGCGATAAGGCGCTGGGCGATGTGGTGGATGAACAGCACTTCGATCCGGCGGACCGCGAGGTGTTTCACTCTCTCGTGAACTGGATGCACGCCGGCTCCCACGCGAGTCTCTTCGTTGTCCAGGCGCCGGTTACACAGCAACAAATCGACCGCTACCGTCTCGTTTTCAGCAGGCTTTTCGAGATGGCCGACCAGGGTGGGCACTACCGAATGATGATGGAGGGCGGGGCGGTCGACGGCTAGCTGAGCGGGGTGCATCGTCGGGCAACTCGGGGCCTCCATCGACAGAAGGCGGCACCTGCCGGAGCCAACGAGCGCCCTCGACCATGGGACGGTCTTGCGTAGAACACGTCCCGGATAAACGGCGTCCGCCGAAGGCGGATGTAGTTTATCCAGTGTTAGGTGATGCACCGGCTGCAACCAGTGGAGGCGGCCATGACGGCCGCCGATTCGGGACGCTGGCCCCTTTCTGGTTGCGGCGGCTGCCGCGAGTGAACGTGACTCCGAATCTTCGCGGGCAGTGGTCTCCGAGTCGGCCGACAGGGCCGCTCGCCCGTCCGTCGGGCGGGTAAAAAGAGGCGCCCAGCGGGTGGGTGCAGGGCATCGGTCCCCTTCGCTGAAGCCCTGGACGAGACGGGCAGGTGAGCGCCCTGTGAGCGGCGAGGTGACCGTGCCAGCATCTCCCTGCTGAAGGTCGAGACGGCACCTACTCGAAGGCGGCGTAGGCTTCGGTAGAAGGAACGATCTCGTGAACCCTCAGGCCTTCGTCTTCGCGGTCGTGTGGTCCGCCCTGCTCGGCTGTCCGCCCGCCGAGCCGGCGCGGGAGGGCGACAACGCGGGTGAGTGTTCCGACTCGCTGGATAATGACCAGGATGCGTACTTTGACTGCGTTGACCCCGACTGCATCTGGACGACCGACTGTGTGGGAGGGGACGACGACACCGTTGGGGAGCCCGGCGATGACGACGATTGGGGGTACGACAACTGGTACGACGACGACGACGACGACGACGACGACGACTGGGAATACCTCCGATTCAGCTGGTCAATGACCTTCAGCGACCCGGGACCGAAGCCTCCTCTCGATGACGATGACTCGGGCGCCGACGAGGGGGGGGCATGGGAGGTCGAGGCTGAGATTCTCTTCGCCTACGTCGAGTGGGACGCAGCGACCGGCGTCGAGACCGTCGAGTGTGTGCAGCGTGTGCTCGTCGAGGGAGTAGCAGGGTTCGGCCCAGCCGTCGGCCTGGAAGAAGGCTGTGGCAACTGCACAGCATTCATAGAGTTTGACCACCTGACGGCTCTCGACGTATCGAACCCCGGAGTCAACGCCGATGACTGCGATCCGGCAATCTTCGACGGTGAGGCCGTCATCAACTACGGCATGGGATTCCTGACCCCCTCCGGGGTGGAGCCGGGCCACATCTGGCAGGAGGACGGAGCGGCCACCAACTACGGTGACTGGCTTCGTCTGGGAGTTGTGAACCGCGCTGTCCATGATGAGGAAGGTACGGACTTCTGTCTGGGCGACGTCGATTGCACTCCTAGCGGACTTCAGGCGGCCGCCGTGGAGAGACTCGGAGAGTCGGCTGTCTACGCCGCGTCCGTCGCCCTCGACGCGAGGGAGGGGGCAGGCACTGCCGCCGCGCTTCTTGGGCTGGAGGCGGTGACCGGGCCGATCGATGGCGCCTCGGACTGGCTCTTCGGAGGGACGCTGAGCCGGAATTCAGAGGAGAACCCCTTTGGAGATCCGGTGAGTCTCCGAGGGGACTACGAGGGGGAGGCCGGCTTCGTCCTCACGCGCGGGCCCGGTCCGTAGCCACCGGCGGCGCACCTGCCGGGGCTGGTCGGCGCGCTGAGGAGCTTCGTGCTCGACCGCCTTCGCCTGGAAGGTGGGGATCGCTTCGCGCGGTGTGTTCAGTTCGTCGTTCGTTGCCCTCGCAGGGGTCTTCGTGCAGGAAGTGGAAGCCGCCAGGAAGGCGGCGTACTCAACTCCGATCTCGCGCCGGTGTGTCACCTAACACGTCCCTGATAAACGGCGGCCGCGAAGCGGCTGTCGTTTTCCATGAGAAGGCTTGTTCCGGTCAACCCCGGTTCTGTTCTTCGCGCCCGCCGAGTTCACGAGGTTCGGTTCCTGCTCGAGTCCGGTCTTCCATTCGCAGTCTGTGTGGGTCGCTGAGGGCCCGCTGCATGTTGGG
>JAJDAI010000966.1 GCA_029261955.1 Deltaproteobacteria bacterium
GCGCTCGATGGCCTGCGCGTGCTCGTTGGCGTTGGCGTGGATCCAGCCGCGCGCCAGCTGCTCCAGCTCGGCGACGAAGGCGGCGTGGCCGGGCGGGATGTCGTCCACCGGCGCGGCCTTCTCCAGCGCCCTCCGAGCCCCGGGGTAGTCCCGCTCGGCGATGGCCAGGTGCGCCCGCGCGGCCCAGGCGCCGGGCACGGGCACGTCCAGCATCAGATCGGCGACGGCGTTCTTCCGGGCCTGCACGGTCAGGATCATCAAGAGCAGGTGCCCGCCGGGCCCCTCCGAGGCACGACCGGCCCAGGCCGTCGCCTCCTCCAGCCGCCCGGCGCGCCATCCGGCCAGGCCCCGAGCGAAGGCCTCGGCGGGCTCGACCGCAGCGACCTCGTCCGCCGACGGAACCGCGACGGCGTTGGCCGCGTCCAGCCTCGCGTACAGCTCCCCGAGGCCCTGGTAGGCGCAGCCCCAGGTGGAGCCGTCGTCGCTTCGCAGCACGCCCTCCTTGAACTGCTCGCGGGCCTGCTCGCTGCGGCCGCTGCGGATCTGGACCTCGCCCAGCAGCGTCCTGGCCTCCTGCTCGCCGAGCACGTCGTTGGCGGCCTTCGCGAGCGTGATGGCGCGGCGGGCGCGGCGCTCCGCCGACGGCAGATCCCCCAGGGCCAGCTCGGCCGCAGCCAGGGAGCGAAGCGCGACCCCGTCGGCCCGGTCGCCGTCCAGCAGCTCCGTCCAGAGGACCGCGGCACGGGCCGGGTCCTTCGCCATCCAGGCCGCCGCCACCTTCGCCAGACGGGGCCTCATCGCCGGTCCCGCCGCGCGGGCCGCGGCCTCCTCCGCCTCCAGGTCCGGCGCCGGCCCCTCGTCCACCCGCCCGTCGCAGTCGTTGTCCATCCCGTCCGCGAACTCGGGCGCGCCGGGGTAGACCGTCGCGTCGGTGTCCACGCAATCGTCGCCCTGCACCGAGCCGTCGCCATCCACGTCGGGAGGCGCGGGGCAGGCGGAGAGCAGGACCAGCATCAGGAGCCAAGGCACAGCCCGATGGTAGCCGCTCCGCCCGATTGGCTACCCTGGCCGCGTGAGCGGGGCCCCCTCCAGAAGCCTGCATGCCGCCGTCTGGCTCGGCGCCGCCGTGGCCTTTCGTCTGCTGTTCTGGCCCCTGCTCGCCGCTGGCTCCCTCGACGTCGAGCTGTTGATCGTCAACCTCTACGAACAGCAGGCCGCGCCGCAGGAGCTGGTCCCCCTGTCCAACGGGCTGCTCCGCTGGGGCCTGGCGCCCCTGGGGATTCTGGCGCTCGCGCAGCTCGGCTACCGCATCGCGGGCCGCCCGAACCCCATCGCCCAGATGGGGCGCGGCCGCATCGCCCTCGGCTTCGCCGCCTTCCTGCCCTTCGCGGCCGCGGCGGTCCCGCTCGCTTTCGCGGTCAGCATCTGGGTCTGCGTCGAGGGCTTCCACTGGATCGAGTGGCAGCTCGACATCAACCCCTTCTCCGACGACGTGCTCCGCTGGGGCCCCATCCTCACCCTGCCCGGCCTGCTGATCCTCGGCCTGCGAACCCAGCTCTTCGCCCTCGGTTGGACCCCGTCGCGCCGCCGGGGCCCGCTGCGCTTCGCCGCCCGGGTGCTGACCGCGATCCCCCTCGTCGCCGCCGTCCTGGCGTGCCTGCTCGTCTTCGGCGCCGCGACCCCACAGATCAGCCGCGCCGCCACGGCCTCGGGCCGCGCCGCCTTCGAGTCCAACTGCGGCGACTGCCACTTCCGCACCCTGGGCCTGAGCTTCGACAAGACGCCCGGCGAGTGGGAAGCGACGATCAAGCGCATGTCGGAGAAGGTGGACGCCCCCGAGTGGGCCAACACGCTGAAGGAGATGCCCGAGGGCGCCGGCGTGATCTCCGCTGAAGACGTCGCCGCGATCACGGCCTACCTCACCACCGTGCGCACCCAGGGCGACTTCCACGTCTTCCGCACCCGCTGCCTGCGCTGCCACGGCAGCACCCACACGACCTGGGAGGCCCGCGAGCCGCAGCAGTGGGACGACCTCGTCGAGCGCATGGCCCGGTGGTCGCCGTCCTTCTTCCGCATCCCCGAGAAGGAGCGCGTCAAGCAGGTCCTCGGCCAGGAGCACGGGTCCGCCGGCGCGACCCTCGGCCTGCCCGAGGCCGAGTGGGCGCGCTTCCGACGCGTCGGCGAGGTCTGCCAGCCCTGCCACTCGATCTCCTGGAACGCGGAGCACTACCGCGAGGCCAGCCACGAGGACGCCCTCACCCTCATCGGGCGCATGAACCAGAAGCTCGTCGACCCCATCCCCGAGGACGAGCTCGACGACTTCGCCCGCGCCTACAAGGACCTCATCGCCGACCCCGACGAGTTCGACCGCCTCTTCCCCCACGATCTGCCCATCCCCGAGCCCGAGCTGCCCGGCCCCGAGCGCACCCGCCGCCAGGTCACCCCCGACCGGGGGGGCTACTGATGCGTTGGCTGCTCCTGGTCCTGCTGGCGGGCTGCGGCTACGTGGCCGACGTCGCCCCGGATCAGCAGCCGGGCGCGCGGCTCGTCGGCGACGACGTGCTCGTGAAGTGGACGGCGGAGCCCTTCCCCTGGCAGGCCCGGATCCCCGAGGTCGGCGCCCGCCTGGTCGCCGAGCCCGGCGGCACCTGGACCCTGCCCTACGAGGTGACGGTCGACCTGAGCCGGCACCGGGACGCGGTGCACCGCCCCTTCGAGGAGATCGTCGTCGCGGTGCTCGGCGAGTGGCGCCACGACGAGGACGGCTCCTACCGCCCCGGGGCGATCACCCACGCCCTGTCGTCGAACTTCACGACGACGGGGATCGGCATCGAGCGATGGGACGGCTGGCCGCGGCTCAAGGCGGTGCACGGCAAGGAGGGCTCGCCCTTCGAGGGGGTCGCGAAGCACGCCCTGCCGCAGCCGGCCCAGGGAAAGCACACGTTCTCGGGGACGATCACCGTGAACATCGAGGGCGACGCGCCGGTCGGCTGGTACGAGCCGCGCGTGCACGTCTTCGCGAAGGTGCAGGACGTCGAGCACCCGCTGCACCTGAGCGAGTACAGCTACGAGTGGAACGACTTCGTGCCCGGCAACCTCCCGCTGGTGCGGGTCGGGGATCCGAAGCCGCGGCGCATCCCCTGGTCGATCCTCGCCGAGTACCCCAGCGGCGGGCGCGTCGGCACCCTGCCCCGGCAGGCGAGCCAGAAGCTCAAGCAGCTCGGCCGCTCCGGCTTCAACCCCTACCTGATCCTCCGGCCCGGCACCTACCAGGTGCAGCCCTCGTTCCCGTCCATCTTCCCGCGCGACTCGATGCCCCAGATCGACGGCGGCGACGACGTGCTCACCGAGCGCTTCGACCACTACCTCGTGCCCGGCAACGGCGAGGTCACCGCGCGCCTCAGCGGGCCGGGCGGGCGCAGCGAGCTCGGGTCGCGGCGCTTCGCGCGGCCCAGCGAGGGCCCCGAGGAGGCCTACCCGAGGCCGCGGCTGGAGGGCGGCGGCTTCGAGGTCGACCTGAGCGAGACGGGGCACTACCAGATCGAGCTGAACGGCTGGATGGACGAGCAGTTCGGGCGGAGGGTCACCGGCGGCGGGACCTACGACGTCACCATCGCCCACCACCTGAGCTTCTCGTCGTCCTGCAAGCCGGGCACGAGCTTCCTGGTGGGGGACGGCTACTCGGCGAAGATCAACGTGAACCCGCCCTTCGCGGCCGAGGTCGAGGTGGTCGTCGACTTCTACCCCAACAGCGATCCCAGCCGGATGCGCAGCTGGACGGGCTCGGGCAAGGCCAACGCCATCGGCCACTTCGTGCCCTACGGCACCCCGCCCATCGTCTTCGACGAGCCCGGCGAGTACATCAGCTACGTGACGGTGCAACACACCGATCCACGGGGCGATCTGTGGTTCGGCCACCAGGTCAGCAGCGGCGTCATCGCCCCCCGGGTGCAGCAGGACCTGGACCTGCACGGGGCGCCCAGCTTTCCCTGGCTCGCGTGGAGCGCGGACGGCGCTCAGGAGCGGTTCGCGGACCGCCACCAGGTGCACCGCAGCTGGCTCCCGCAGACCAACCTGATCGTGCAGGACCCCTTCGTCCCGGTGAATCCCGAGGACACGCTGTTCATGCCCGTCAACTACAGCGAGGAGAACACGATCCAGCCCAAGTTCGCCTACGGGGTCACCGATCCCGAGCTGGCGAAGACCCTCAGCGACGCCTACTCCCGCGCCTCCGCCCTGCCCATCCGCTGGAACCAGCCGCCCTGGGACCACATCAACTACCTCGAGGACGTGGTCGAGCTCGCGCCCGAGGCCTTCGCCATCTTCCCGACAGGCGACAAGCCCACCGAACACCTGCCCATCGGCAGCATCGGCCGCGACGGCTGGCATCCCTTCGGCTTCCCCCAGAAGAAGCGCTGGGAGGCCTACGTCTACACCGGGGTCATCCGCCCCGGCTTCCCCGTGCTGACCTCCGTGCACGAGGTCGGCGGCAAGGGCTTCTATTGGACGGCGACGCCCAACGTCTTCGGTGAGCAGTTCAACCGCGGCCTGAACGGCGACTCGCCCGAAGACGTGTACCGCGTGGCTGCGGGCATGGTGCTCAAGGACCTGGAGACGGGCGTGAACCGCTACGACGCCTACGCCTCGACCATCGTCTTCCGCAACTTCGAGGAGGCCCCCGGCGGCGCGAGCATCCTGGCCCCGGGCGAGCGGGTCATCCGCCGCGCCAACGAGGTCGACCACCACGTCTTCCTGGCCTCAGACACCCACGACGTGCTGAGCGTGGGCGAGATGATGGGCGTCGGCGGCGTCGTGATGCCCGTCGTGCCCGCGGTGGTGGACTGGACGGTCACGAAGCCCTCGGGGAAGGTCGAGCACGTGCGCGGCGTCGCGAACCGGCTGGGGGTCGTTCGCGGCAGCCCCCTGCTCCCGGTGGATGAGCCCGGCGTGTGGCACATCGAGCCCAAGGTCGAGTGGGAGGGCCACACTGGGACCCTGCCCGGCACCGTCGGGCGCGGCTTCGACCACTTCGTCATCCCCGAGGACCACGAGCCGCTGATCCGCTCGTCGATCCCGGGACGCTCCACGATCAACGCGGTCGACGGGGTGGAGATGGAGCTCAGCTGGCCGAAGGAGCTGCGCAACGCGAAGCTGCACTTCGGCGTGATCATGCCGGGCGCGGTGATGGACCAGGGCGTGATCGAGACCGACGCCGGCGAGTGGACCTACGACTTCGAGCCCGTGCAGTGGGTCGCCCAGACGGCCAACTTCGACGGGCGGAACTGGGGCACTGGCGACTGGGAGCTGGCCGAGACGATGGTCTTCCAGTTCTTCCTGGAGGCCGAGAACGCCGAGGGCGAGAAGGTCTTCGACGGCCTGCGCCTCTTCCTGCGCCGCGACCAGCTCTACAACTACCGCGCGATCATGGGCCGCTGAGCATGTGGCTTCCCTGCTCCGCGGAGCACGTTCCCTGGACCCTGCCCGACCGGCCCTGGGCCGTGCGGCAGCGCTGGCTGGACCTGAGCTTCCTGCATTGGCGGGTGGAGGCGGCGGTCTTGCGGGAGCGCCTGCCTGAGGGCGTGAATCTGGACCTGCACGAGGGCCAGGCCTGGATCGGCGTCGTGCCCTTCCGCATGGACGCCGTGCGCCCGCGGGGCCTGCCGGCGGTGCCCGGGCTGTCGCGCTTCCCCGAGCTGAACCTGCGCACCTACGTCGTGCGGGATGGGCGGCCGGGCGTGCTCTTCTTCTCGCTGGATACGCCCAGCCGGCTGACGGTCGAGGTGGGGCGGCGGCGCTTCTGCGTGCCCTACCGGGCGGCGACGCAGGAGCTGCAGGCGCGCGACGGGGGGACCTGGTTCCGCAGCGAGCGCGAGGAGCTGGAGTGGGAGGGGCTGGTGCGGCCGGTCGGGGACCAGCTGGTGGTCGAGCCGGGCTCCGTCGAGCACTTCCTCACCGAGCGCTACTGCTTCTACTCGGCCCGCCCCGACGGGACCTTGCTGCGCGCCGACGTGCTGCACCCGCCCTGGCCGGTGCAGCTCGCGGAGGCGGAGCTTCGGGTCAATCGCCTGCTGGACGGCTTCGGGGTGGCGGACCCGCTGCGGCCCGACCTCTGCCACGCCTCGAGGGGGGTGCAGGTCGTGGGCTGGACGCCCGAGTCGCTGGGCTGAGCGGGGGCAGGCGCCCGCCCGGCCCGTTCCAGCTCGCACATCGCTGAAGGGCGCCGCGGAGACGTCCAACGAAGCAGGCTGGCACGGTCGATGCTCCCCCTCAGGGCATGCGCACCCTGCTCCTGCTGCTGGCCCTCGC
>JAJDAI010000967.1 GCA_029261955.1 Deltaproteobacteria bacterium
GCCGAAGCGGACATCCCGCTGGACTCGCCCGCCGCGTCGCGCAGGCACTGCCGCATCGTGAAGCGGCAGGCGACCTTCATGCTCGAGGAGATGGGCGCGAAGAACGGCCTGTTCGTGAACGGCCAGTTCTGCAACGTGCACCGGCTGCAGGACGGCGACACCATCGAGATCGCCGACCACATCCTGGTCTTCCATCGCCCCAAGAGTGAGCTCCGCGAGGAGGAGATCCGCGCCCACGGGCAGCCGGGCTCCAACCTCCGCATCGGGCAGCACGACCTCGACCGCATGCTCGACGACCGCAAGGGGCGCTCCGGCGAGTTCCGGGAGCAGCTCAAGCAGCAGGACGTGGGCGCGACGAGCGTGGTGGCGCCCGGCGACCTGGAGAAGCTGCTGGCCGAGGCCAGGAAGAAGCAGATGGCGCACCTGCAGATCGAGGGCGCCGACGCCCACGTGCGGGTGGCGCTGGAGAACACGAAGACGACGATCGGCTTCGTCGACGGCGTCGACATCAAGCTGCCGGTCAAGCGCCTGTGGCCCTGGGGTCAGCGCTCCGCCGAGGTGCGGGCGGTCTCCGGCGGCGGGTTCCGGTTGGAGCGGCTGTCGCCCTGGGTGCTCATCAAGATCAACGGCGAGCGCCTGGGCGAGGCCCAGGTGCTTCAGGACAAGGACATGATCCAGATCGGTCCGGCGTCCATGCGCTACCTGGGAGCCACCGGCGCCGCGCTCACCAAGAAGAAGCGGCGCTAGGCAGCCGCTAGAACGAGCTGTCGGGCTCGTTCAGGAACGCGATCTCCTCCGGGGTCGACTCGCGGCCCAGGATGGCGTTGCGGTGCGGGAAGCGGCCGAAGCGCACGACGATGTCGCGGTGGATCTCGGCGAAGCGCAGGTTCCCGGACAGGGTCTGCTTCAGCTCCGCCGGGGCGTCCTTCGGAAGCGCATCGAACAGGGCGACGCAGCGCTCCTGCATCCCCGCGTCCTCCGCGTGCATCAGCGGCATGTAGAGGAAGAGGCGCCGCAGGTGCGGCAGCTTCTGGTCGTCGCCCCGGTCCAGCGCCGCGAGGCACAGCTCCTGGCAGCGGCCGTCCTGGGCCCAGGTCAGCGGGTCGCCCCGGAACAGGTTCCGCGAGAACTGGTCGAGCAGGATGATCTGCGCGAGCGCGCCGCTCGGGGTCTGCGCCCAATCGCCCAGCCGGCCCTGGGATGCGTCCTCCACCGCGGCTCCGAAGCGGTCGCGGATCTGCTCATCGAAGGCGGGGTCCTTCTTCCACCAGGCGGCGCGGCTCTCGCCGTGGGGGTGCGCGGGGTCGGCCGGGCCGAACCAGAAGGAGAGGACGTCCGCTGGGGTCATGCGATGAGCTTCAATCGTTCGAGGTACTGGGCCAGCTCGCCGGCGTCGCCAGCGTCGGGGGCCTCCTCCAAGTAGCACTCGAGTTCCGGGATCGCTTCGCGCGGCCGCTCCATGCGCGCCAGCAGCAGGGCGCGATCGCGGCGGAAGGCGGCCACCTCGGGGGCGAGGATGCGCAGGCGGTCGACGGCCCGGAGCGCGCCGTCGTCGTCCCGGCGGCGCAGGTAGCTGGCCTTGAGGTTGTTGCTCACGCGCACCAGCGTCTGCCGGTTTCCGCAGGGCTGGATGAAGGGCTCCGCCTCTTCGGGGGCGAGCACGGGGCGCTCGAGCACGCGGCTCAGGTGGCTGAGCAGCTGGTCCGGGCGGCGGATGGCACCCTGGGCGAAGGGGTCGACCAGGAAGCGCGGCTCCGAGGCCGGCGGTGCGACGAGGAAGTGGCCGGGGAAGTTGACCCCGTCCAGCTGCACCCCCACCCGCCGACCGAGCTCGAGGTAGACGACGCAGAGCAGGATGGGCAGGCCCCGACGCCGCTCCAGCACGCGGTCCAGGAAGGAGTTGTGCGGCGCGTCGTAGGTCTCTTCGTCCCCGGTGAAGCCGAGCGTCGTGAAGAGGTGGTGGTTGAGGCGCGCGATCTGCTCGATCGGATCGGCCTCCTCGGGGACGTGGAGGCCGTGGGCGAGCGCGTCCAGGCGTGCGACGAGGGACTCGGGTTCGAGCCAGGGCTGCTCGTGGCAGGCGATCAGCGCGACCCCGAGATCCAGCGGCAGGTGCTCGCCGTATCGAGCGACCAGGGCCCGAAGCTCGTCCAGGCGCTGCGATCGCTGCTTCTCGGAGTCCTCCATGCGGGGATCCTAGCAGCGGAGGACGGACGATCTCACCTCCCCCTGCCCGCGGCTGGGCGCTACCTTCGTGAGCGATGCGGATCGCGGTCATCGGGGACATCCACCGCCACTGGGACGACCAGGACGTGCGCCTGATCGACCGCGAGGAGCTCGACCTCGTGCTGTTCACGGGGGACCTCGGCGGCGCCACCCAGCGGGGGGCGCGGGCGGTCGCGGCGAGCATCGCGACCTTGCGTACGCCCTCGCTCGTGGTGCCCGGAAACCACGACGGGGCCTCGCTCGGCCAGCTGCTCGGCGAGGTCGTGCACAGCCGGCCGCTCATCCGGGCCTTCGCCCCGGGCCACGGTGCGCGGAGCTCGGCCCTGCAGCGGGCGCTGGGCCCGGTGCCCGTCGGCGCCTACAGCCTGCACCGCTTCGGCTCGCTGGACGTCCTCTGCGGCCGGCCGCACAGCATGGGGGGCCCGACGCTGTCCTTCGAGCCGGCGATGCGGCGCAGCCACGGGATCTCCTCGCTGGAGGAGTCCGCGCAGCGCTTGCGCGGTCTGGTGGAGCGGTCCGAGGCGCAGGACCTGCTGATCCTCGCCCACAACGGTCCGGCGGGGCTCGGGGAGCGCCGGGACGACATCTGGGGCTGCGACTTCAAGAAGGAGGAGGGGGACTTCGGGGATCCCGACCTGCGTGCGGCGGTGGATCACGCGCACGAGCTGGGCCGGCCGCTGCGGGCCGTGGTGGCCGGGCACATGCACACGCGGCTGCGCGGAGGCGGGCAGCGGCGCTGGACGCTGCGGGAGCGTGGCGTGCTCTACGTGAACGCGGCCCAGGTGCCGCGGCACCGACGAGGCCGCCGCCACCACGTCCTGCTCACCCTGGAGTCGGGCCACGTCGAGGCTGAAGAACGCTGGCTCTGAAGCCCCTCGCGGAGAAATGGACCGAATCGGTCGATCAATGCCGATCTCGGACCCACACTCCGGCCCCTTTCACGGAGAATTGCATGTCCCTCGACCCCGCCCTCAAGGCCCGCTTCGACGAACTCACCGGCTCCAGCAAGGTCGTCCTGTTCATGAAGGGCAACCGCCGCATGCCGCAGTGCGGCTTCTCGTCCCGGGTCGTGGAGATCCTCAACGGGATGCTGGACGAATACGAGACGGTGAACGTGCTCGCCGACGCCGACGTGCGCAGCGGCATCAAGGAGTACTCGGACTGGCCGACCATCCCGCAGCTCTACATCGGCGGCGAGTTCGTCGGCGGCTGCGACATCGTCACGGTGATGGCCGGCAACGGCGAGCTGCACCAGGCCCTGGGCATCGAGCTCGAGGAGGTCGAGACGCCCGAGATCACGGTGACGGAGGCCGCGGCGAAGGCCCTCGCCGGCGCGCTGGATGGCGCGACTGAGGGGCTGCGTTTCAAGATCGGCGACGGCTACCGCTACGAGCTCACGCTCGGGGGCAAGGTCTTCGGTGACCTCGAGGTCCAGGCCGGCGGGGTGAGCTTCCTCATGGACCGCGCCTCGGCCAAGCGGGCGCCCGGCACCGTCATCGACTTCGTGAAGTCGGCCATGGGCGAAGGCTTCCAGATCAGCAACCCCAACGAGCCCCCGAAGGTCGAGCAGATCACCGCGCCGGACCTCAAGCAGCTGCTGGCGGATCGGGGCGACCAGGTCGCCTTCGTCGACGTGCGCAGCCAGGCCGAGTGGCAGACGGCCCGCATCGAGGGCGCCCGGCTGCTGGACGGCAGCACCGCCGCGTGGCTCGAGGGCCTGGACAAGGCTGAGACCGTGCTGGTCTTCCACTGCCACCACGGCATGCGCAGCCAGACCGAGGCGGACCGCTGGATCGCGAAGGGCTTCAAGCAGGTGCTGAACCTCGCGGGCGGCATCGACGCCTGGTCCCGCCAGGTCGACAGCGCGGTGCCGCTCTACTGAGTTCGGGGCCGGGTCGACGCGGCCGCTTGGGACAAACGGGACGGGGCTGACCCGATCCTCCGGGCGACGGAGAACGCAGTCCCCCATTGGCGTCCTTGGCACAGCGATTGCTCTATCTCCCCCCGGGGGGCTGGAGTTCACGTTGTCCGATCTGGGTCACATCCTCGTCATCGACGACCAGGCGGTGAACGTCCGCCTGCTCGAGGTGCGTCTGCGCGCGCTGGGCTACCGCACCGACGGGACGACCGATCCTGCGGAGGGCCTGCGGCTCGCGGGTGAGTGCCCGCCGGACCTGGTGATCACCGACGTGATGATGCCGCGGCTGGACGGCTACGAGGTCACGCGCCGGCTGAAGTCGTCGGAGCGCACGCGGCTGGTGCCCGTGATCCTCGCGACCGCGCTGGACGGCGCCGCGGAGCGGATCCGGGGCCTGGAGTGCGGCGCGGACGAGTTCCTGACCAAGCCCATCAACCAGCTGGAGCTCCGCCTGCGGGTGCGTTCGCTGGTTCGGGTCGGCCGACTCCGCAAGGAGGTGGCCCGTCGCCGGCAGCTGTCGATGCAGGTCGTCATGCCGCCGAAGGCCCTGACCGATCCCGAGGTGTCTCCGACCGTGCTGCTGGTGGAGGACGACGAGGCGGTGATCACCCAGTGCAAGCTGTCGTTCGGCCACGTCGGCATCGAGACGATCGCGGCGCGCGGCCTGGAAGAGGCCCGGGCGGCGCTGGCGGTGAGCGAGCCGAGGGTCATCCTCGTGGACCTGATGCTGCCCGACGGGGACGGGATCGATCTGCTGGCGGAGCTGCGTGCGGACGATCGCTTCCGCCTGACGCCGATCCTGATCTTGACCGCCCGGGACGACCTGGAGACCAAGCTCACCGCGCTCGAGTGCGGGGCCGACGAGTTCCTGGTCAAGCCCGTCAACCACCGCGAGCTGCGGGCGCGCGTCCAGCAGGCCGTGCGGCGGGCCCAGAACGCGCGAGACCAGCAGGCGCGCCTGGCGGACGCCCTGAGCCGGTCGATCACCGACGCGGGCACCGGCCTGCACAACCGGCGCTTCCTCTTCGACGACCTCAGCTCGCGCCTCGCTGAGCAGCAGGCTGGGAGCAGCGGCTTCGCGCTGCTGCTCTGCGACCTCGACCACTTCAAGGGGGTCAACGACTCCCTGGGGCACCTGGCGGGCGATCGGCTGCTCCGCGACTTCGCGTGGCTGTTGCGCGGCAGCCTGCGGCTCTACGACCTCGCGGCGCGCTACGGCGGCGAGGAGTTCGTCGCGGTGCTGCCCTCGGCCGATGCGGAGGTGGCCGTCCGGATCGCCGAGCGCATCCGCGCCGAGGTGGAGTCGCGCGACTTTGGGCTCGGCGACGGCCGCAGGGTGACCTTGAGCATCGGGGTCACGGTGTCGCAGCCCGGGGACAGGCAGCCCGAGGACGTGCTCGAGCGCGCCGACGTCGCGGTCTACGCGGCGAAGGAGGGCGGCCGGAACTGCGTGCGGGTGCGGACCGGCTAGGAGCTCGGCTGGTCGAGAAAGGCCAGGACCGCCTCCGCCCAGGTCTCGGGGCCCTCGACCATGGGGTAGTGCCCCAGCCCATCCAGCCACTGCAGCCGGGCGCCGGGGATCTCGCTGTGCAGGGCCTCGGCGATGGCCGGCACCGCGACCGGGTCGCCCCGCCCCCAGAGCACCAGGGTCGGCAGATCCAGGCGGCACAGGGCGCCGATCCAGCGCTCGGCGTGCTCGCGCCGCTCGTGCAGGTACTGGCTGATCTGGGGGAGGCGGAGCTTGCCGTCCAGGTGGGTGCCGGCCGCCCAGAGCTTCGCGATGTCCGCGTCCGTCAGGGCGGCGGGATCGGCCAGGGTCTTGCGCAGGCGGTGGCCGAAGAAGCGGCGGGACGAGAGGCGAGCCAGGAGCGGGCCGAGCCACCTGTCGCGCAGCACCAGCTGCGGCCAGGTCAGCTTCGCCAGGTCGATGTGCACGGAGCCGTTGCAGAGGACCAGCGAGTCCAGCTCGACCCCGATGCCCTCCGCCTCCCGCCGCGCCAGGATCTCGGTCGCGACGCTGGTGCCGTAGTCGTGGGCCAGCAGGCTCGCGCGCTCGATGCCCAGGGCAGCCCAGAGGTCCAGGGCGACGCTCGCCTGGTCGAAGAGGCTGTAGCTGCAGCTCGGCGGCTTGTCGGAGAGGCCGAAGCCCAGGTGGTCGTGCACGACGACGCGGCGGTGCGCGGCGAGCAGCGGCAGGGCGGCCTCGAAGTCGAGGGAGCAGGTGGGGAAGCCGTGCAGCAGCAGCAGGGTCGGGCCCTCGCCCTCGTCCCGCAGGAAGACGCGGTGCCCTTGCACGGTCTCGAAGCGGCCGCCTTCGGCCCAGGCGCGCAGGGGCTCCGGGATCACGGGGCGTCCGCGTAGCGCCCGATGGCCTGGATGCCCTCGTCGTCGATGCGGAAGACCTCGTTGCTGACGGGGTGCGCGGAGCCGTCGTACTCGGCCATGACCGCCGGCGCGAGGGCCGGAATGGCCTCCTCGTCCGCGAAGAGCAGCAGGAAGTCGCGGCAGGGCGCGACGGCGTGGATCGGCCAACCGAGGACCGGCTCCACCTTCGCCCGCAAGCCGGGCGCGAGGATGAGGGAGGCCTTGTAGGCCGAGGCGGACTCCAGCATGCCGATGCGGTGCCCGCGGACCTCGTCCACCTGGAGCGTCGCCGCCTCGAGCAGGCGGTCGAGGTTGGTCTGGGCGGCCTCGGCGAGCTCCTCCACCGTCTGGTTCCAGCGATCGAGCACCGCGGCGCCGAGCCAGGTGATCAGCGTCTCGTCGGGGTCGCAGTGGGTCAGCAGCGCGCTCGCGGCGTCGCTGAGCGGGAGGTGCATGACGGCGTCGCTGGCGTCTTCGGCGCGGGCCAGGAGCAGCCGGACCCCCGAGCGCGCAACGATCCAGCTGGGCAGCCCGCCCGCGTGCGAGGCCATCGACGCGAAGCGGGCGCGCAGGGCCTCGGGATCGGCCGCGGCCTGGGCCTCGAAGCGGTCGAGCTCCGCGGGCTCCAGCCGCAGGTTCAGCCCCTGGCCGCGCAGCCAGGTGGCGCCGTCCCCGGGAACGAGCTGGAGGCGGAGGTCGTCGAGCAAGGAGGTCAGGGCGTCGTGCACGGCAGGTCCCGGAGCACCCCGGAGCGGGGTCGGCCTTCGGCGGCCGCCGGCCATCGTAGTGAACTTGTGGGGCGGTCGCGTGCGTGGTGGTGCTCGGTGGTTCTGGCGGCGCTCGACCGCTGTGGTGGCCGAGCCCCTGAGGCTGTGTCACCTTCGGGCCGGAGGTCGTCTCTTGGACTTGAGGCTCGTCGCCTGGGTGGATTCGGATTCTGCAGCCTCGCTGCAGGCGGGTCGCCCGTGGCGCAGCGGCCCGGGCTCCGAGGAGGCGGGCAAGCTGAGCGGCGCCCTGGGTCTGCCCTGGTCCGAGGTCTTCACGACGGTCTACGCCTTCGTGGGCGAGGTCCCAGCGGACGTGCGGCTGCGCAACCTCGGCAAGGTCCGCATCGAGCTGGACGTGCCCTGGATCCTCCAGGACTTGAAGCTCGCGGCGCCGGGGCGCATCGACGAGGAGGTGCTGGCGCAGTGGGCCTTGCGCGGCGAGGGCGAGCGGCGCGTCGAGGTGCTCGCGGGCCTGCCGCCGTCGGCCCGACACGAGGGCCTGCTGCGCATGGCGCGCCGGGTCCCGGGGGTCGAGGTGCGCACCTTCCGATCGATCACCGACGACGACATCGAGCGCTACGTCACCGAGCGGGCGCTGCTGTGAAGGCGGCGGTGCTGGCGGTCGTCGAGGAGCTGGCTTCCGAGCCTGCCTGGCGGGAGCAGGTCCCGGCTCGCGTGAGCCGCCTGGTCGCGGGGCAAGGCGCCGCCTGGCTCGCCGAGCTGCGCGCCGATCCCGACTGGTCCTTCATCCTCTACGAGCTGGGCCCGGCCTGCGCGAAGCCGCGCGAGGTCCTGGCTGCGGCCCTGGACCTGCTGATCGTCGAGCTGATCGAGGAGCGGTTGGATGAGCACCCCGGTGTCTGACACCGGACTGTTCGTGTCTCCCAGCTGACGGCGTCAGACGCCGGTGCCGCCCATCATCGAGACCCAGAAGCGCGCGGCGAGGTTGCCGAGGCGGGTTCGGGCGGAGCGGACGCAGCGCTTGAGGCAGGGCATGCGCCTACTTTGACCGGCTCTTGGGTGAGCTGGCCAGCGCTTCCGTGGTGTTGAGCAGCAGCAGCACCTCGACCCCGCCCGGCTCACCGGGCTCCAGGGGGCGCTCGGGGGCGCGGCCCGCGGCGACGAGATCGGGCCGGCCGTCGCCGTCGAGGTCGCCCCAGGCGATGGCTTCGTAGAGCGCGTCCGCCGGTCCGGTCAGCTCGGGCAGCAGGGTGCCGTCGTCGTTGCGCAGGATGAGCACGCGGCCCTCCCGGGCGATGGCCAGGTCGGCGTCCCCGT
>JAJDAI010000968.1 GCA_029261955.1 Deltaproteobacteria bacterium
TGGACGTGCTGCCCATCTTCATCGACCCGCTGAGCCGCTCCTTCCTGGTGGACGCGCAGGTCAACACGCTCCTCTTCTTCGTCGTCTTCTTCGTGCACATGCTCGTGCCCGCGGGGGCGGTGGTGGCGCTGTGGCTGCACATCACGCGGCTCGCGCGCGCCAAGTGGCTCACCAACAAGCCGCTGAGCGCCTGGGTGATCGGCTCGCTGGTCGTCCTGTCGCTCGTGCTGCCCGCGGACCTCGCGGAGCCGGCGAGCCTCGCGAGCGACCCCGCTGCCTTCACCATGGACTGGTGGTACCTCGCTCCCCTGCTCGCGGCCGAGCGGATGTCGGCGGGGATGCTGTGGGGCGTGCTGCTCCTGGTCTCGCTGCTGATCACCGCCATCCCCTGGCTGCTCGTGGGCAAGCGGGCGGTCGTGGCCACGGTCGAGGTGTCGCGCTGCCACTCCTGCAACAAGTGCATGGCGGACTGCCCCTACGACGCCATCAGCATGGGGCCGCGGACCGACGGCCGCCCCTTCGACTTCCAGGCGATGGTCGACCCGAAGCTCTGCGTCGGCTGCGGCATCTGCGCCGGCTCCTGCGACACGGGCGGCATCGGCGTGCCCCAGCTGTCGAACATGGGGCTGCGCCAGCGCGTCGCGGGATGGGCCTCGGACGGAGCGCCGCTGGCGATCCTCTGCGCCGAGGCGGCGGGCGAAGGCCTGGTCATCGACCCCAAGTCGGGCGCCTGCTCCGAGCTCCCCGGCTGGAGCGTGCTCGCCGTGCCCTGCGCCGGCTGGGTGCAGCCCCTGGTGGTCGAGGCCTCGCTCCGCGCGGGAGCCCAGAAGGTCGTCATCGGCGCCTGCGGGCCGGGCAACTGCCACTTCCGAGAGGGCGCGCTGCACACCGAGCTGCGCATGGCGGGCACCCGCGAGCCGGCGCTGCGGCACGACAAGGTCGACCCCTCGCTGGTGTCGGTGGTCCGCCTGGGCCGCGGCGAGAAGAAGCGGCTGATCGACGCGATGGGCACGCCCATCGGCCCGACGCAGCGGTCGAAGGGTGCCGGGATCGCCGTGGGGGTGGGGCTCGCTGCGGCGATGTCCGTCCTCATCGGCCTCCTGTCGGTGGGCCCCTACCGCTCGGCCCTGTCGCCGGAGCCGCGCCTGGTCGTCTCGCTGAAGCACCCCGGTCAGGTGGGCGAGGACTGCCGACAGGTCACGGCCGAGGAGAAGGCAGCCATGCCCATCCACATGCGCCGCGACGAGGTCTGCGAGCGCCGCCGGGCCGACGTGCACATCCAGGTGGATGTCGACGGCGAGCAGGTCCTGGACGCCACCTACGCACCCGCGGGCCTGTGGGGCGACGGCAACAGCATCGCGATCGAGCGCCTGGGCATCAGCGAGGGCAAGCACAAGGTCACCGCGCGGCTGGCGGACGGCCTGGACCCACAGGTCTGGGGCTGGGAGTCGGAGCAGACCCTCGAGTTCAAGCCGCGCGAGCGGCACATCCTCCAGTTCGGACGGAACGATGGCTTCACCTGGCACTGACGGCATGACCGCGGACCGGGGGGCGGTGGGCACGTTGCTCACCGACCTCGGGTCCATGACCAAGCCGAGCATCACGGGGCTGAACCTCGTGGTGACGCTCGGGGCCTACGCCCTGGCGGACGGCGCTTGGAACGTGGGTCAGCTGCTGGCGCTGTGTGGTGGAACGCTGTTGATCGTCGCGTCGGCCGGTGTGATGAACATGGTCCTGGAGCGCGAGGGCGACCGCCTGATGGCGCGCACAGCGAGCCGGCCGCTGGCTCGTGGCTCCATGGGCGTGCCCGTGGCGCTGGCCTTCGCGGTGGCGATGGCCTTCGTCGCGCTGCCGATGCTGGCGGCGGTCAACTCGCTCGTGCTCGGGCTGGGGCTCTTCGCCTGGTTCGCCTACGTCTTCCTCTACACGCCGCTCAAGCGCGTGCACCCGGTCGCGCTGCTGGTCGGCGCGGTGCCCGGGGCGGTGCCGCCGCTCATGGGCTGGGCGGCCGCGACGGGGACCATCGAGCTGCCGGGCGTGCTGCTCTTCGCGATGCTGGTGGCCTGGCAGATGGCGCACTTCCTCGCCATCGCCATCTACCGCAAGGACGACTACGCGCGGGCGGGCATCAAGACCGTGGCGGCGGTCCGCGGGGACCGGGTCGCGGTCATCGAAGCGGTGCTCTGGACGGCGGCGCTGCTGGTGTCGAGCCTGGCGCTGGTGGCGACGCCGGTGGCCGGCTGGTTCTACGGGGTCTGCGCTGCTGGGCTGGGTGGGGGGTACCTGCTGCGCTCGCTGGGCGGGTTTCACCCCGACGCGGGGGTGGCCTGGGCGCGGCGGTTCTTCCTGGGGTCGGTGATCTACCTGCCCTTGCTGCTGATGGCGCTGACCCTGGATGCGGCGCTCTTCTAGGCCAGTTCTCACGCCAAGGGCGCAGAGGAGCCAAGGGGCTGCACTGGACTGGAACGGACCGGATCCCGGGGAGCGGCGTGTTCTCTTGGCCGGGCCCCAGACCCTCTGCGGCCTTGGCCCCTTGGCGCCCTTGGCGTGAGAACCGGCCTCAGCCCACCTAGAGCACAAACGCAATCACGTAGAGCTCCATCCCCGTGATCGCCACGAGCGCCATCCCGATCAGCGCCGCCCGGCCCAACCACCGGTGGTAGACGCTCCAGGGCATCGGCTTGGGCGGTTTTGGGAACTTGAACCACGACACGCTCACCAGCAGACACCAGATCACGGCCGAGACGACCGACAGGAAGACGTGGATCCACGCGGACCACTTCAGGAAGGCCGTGTCGTGGAAGGGGCTGC
Organism: Deltaproteobacteria bacterium; assembly: GCA_029261955.1. Taxonomy (GTDB): domain Bacteria; phylum Myxococcota_A; class UBA796; order UBA9615; family UBA9615; genus CALCXL01. The sequence continues at coordinate 2,812 of JAJDAI010000968.1, forward strand.
CCTGGGTCAGGACGAAGAGCCCGCCGCGCGCCCGCAGGTCCATCTCCACCGCCGTCACCGCGACCGCCAGGACGGCCGTCGTGATGAGCATCAGGTTGCGGTGCCCCAGGAAGTTGCTGGCTCGCGCCCGCTTCCAGGCGAAGAAGAGCATCGGCACCAACGCGAAGCCGATGAGCAACGTGGCGTCGAGGATGAAGTCGGATCGAGAGTTGAGGAAGCCGGCTGCAAACATGCGCGGAGCCTGCCACGGCCCCGACCTCGAAGTCCTGTTCGTTGATGGGCGGCTGGTGCCGCGGGGCCCGTTGTACAACCCTGCGCGCGATGCTCGACGCCCTCGTCCCGACCCGCTCGCCCCTCGCCGCCCGCGCGCTGCACGAGCTGGTGGCTTCGGTCCCCCGCATGCCCGAGGGCGTCCGACGGCTCTGGGCGACGCGCACGGCGCACATCTACGGCGACCTGGACGGGCAACGTCGCCTGGACGCCCCCGCGCTGGCCGCCGAGCTCGGGCTCGAGGGCTTCGCGGGCGATCTGAACGACCTGCTCTTCGCGCTCCAGACCTACGTCGTGCTGCTGGCCGACCTCTGCGCGGTCGCCGCGCTCCAGCCCTCGTCCAGGGAATTCCTGGGGAGCGTGGCCGAGCTGCCCGACGCGGAGTTCCGCTCCTGGTTGGGCCGGGTCTCCTCCGGCGAGGCCCTCGGCGAGCTCGGGGTGCACGGAGGCGGGGGAGCCTTTCACTTCGACTGGTACGCCGCGGCGCTGGAGGAGCCCTCCGCCCTCAAGCCGCTGTGCAGCCTGCTCGCCGAGGGGCTGGACGAGCTGGCCGGAGGAGACCCCTTCGGGAGCCTCTACGCCCGCGTCATGCCGAAGAACCTGCTGCACGCCCTCGGCGAGTTCTACACGCCGCCCTGGCTTGCGGAGCTGCTGCTGGGGGAGCTGGACTGGGCCCCCGGGCAGACCCTCATCGACCCCTTCTGCGGCTCGGGCGTCTTCCTGCTGGCGGCGCTGCGGCAGGCGGGTTCCGGCCTGGAGGCCCTGCCCTCGCTCTGCGGGATCGACCTCAACCCCGTGTCCTGCGCCTTGTGCCGGGCGAACCTCGTGCTCGCGCTTCGCGCCGAGATCCAGGCCTCGTCCCTACCCACCTGGCTGCCCGTGCTCTGCGCCGACACGATGGCGGCGGCGGTGCTGCGCAGCCAGGACGCGGCCCCGCGCCAGGTGATGGTGGACGGTGAGCTCACCCGTGTGCCGGAGCCCGAGGAGCTGAGCGACCAGGCCGTCGCTGAGGAGCTGCTGGCCTGGGGGATCCGCCTGGAGCGCTGGCTGCCCGAGCCCGGCGGAATGGGGACGGTCGAGTCCGCGTTGAGCCGGGGGCAGGCCGAGCAGCTCGCGGCGCTGCGCATCGCCCCCGCCGACCTGCTCGTCACCAACCCGCCCTGGGTCGGCTGGGAGTACCT
>JAJDAI010000969.1 GCA_029261955.1 Deltaproteobacteria bacterium
CCCCGCCCTGTTGGACCGGAAGCGACGTTGCGGCGGGCGCACCCACCGCTCGTTCCGCCCCGCCAGAAGCGCTGGCCAGAGGCACCACGCGGGCCCATCTTGAAGCGCACCCGAGGTTTTTTCTGAATGTTCTCCAAGGCCCTCCGTCCCACTCTGTGAAGGCCGAGCGGACCACGGCCTGGAAACGAAGACGGGAATGCAACGTGCTCTGAGCGCGCCCGGCTACGCTTCTACCTGACCCGACCCTGACTGCTGCCCGGTCCAACTGAACGGGAAGATCATGCTGACGACACTGCAGACCGACGAACAGCTCCTCCGCCGCTTCGAAGCGGGGGACGAATCGGCCTTTGACATGCTCTACAAGCGCCACCGGAAGCGGCTGTGGGGCATGGCGCGAAAGATGGGCTGGCACTACCAGCAGGCCGAGGACATCCTCGTCGAGGCGATGGCGGCGGTGGCCGTCCGGGCGCGGCAGGGAGCCATCACCGGCTCCTTCATCGGCTACGCGCTGACGGCTGTGCACCACCGCGGCCTGCACGTGCTGGAGCGGAGCAACGAGCGCCGCGCACGTCAGACCGTGCCCCTCGCCCTGACCCTGGTGTCGGGCGGCATGTCCCCCGAGGAAGCGATCGATCGCGACCGCGATCGCTCCGACGTGACGAAGGCGCTCGACGCCCTGCCCGGAGACGAGGGCACTGCGGTCTACCTGGTGGACTGCCAAGGACTTACCTACAAGGAAGCCGCCCTGGCGCTCAGCTGCTCAGAGGCGACCGTGAAGCGTCGACTCCGGTCGGGACGCACGACCCTGGCTCAGACCCTGGCGCACTTGCGCCCGGCACCCCAGGCGGAGACACAGTGACCTCCATGGACTGCGAATCGACGGCAGCCTGGGTCTGGGAGGCCCGGCACGAGCACGAGGAGCCCCCCGAGGACATCGCGAGGCACCTGATCAGCTGTGATGCGTGCCGGGCAGACCGCTCGGCGCGCGCCGCCTTGGGCCGAGACCTTCGCCGGGTGCGGCCCGACGATGAGGTCGATCCCTCCGACGAGCTCGACGATCGCGTGCTCGCCGCGGCGCACGCGGCCGTGGCCGCCATGGAGACGGGCCGGCTTCGCTTCGAGGGCAGCCTCGAGGGCATCGGCTCGGAGCTCGATCCGGACACCCTGTCCGAGATCCAGACCGCGATCGCCCAGGACCTCCGGGACACCGGCCGCGTCGCGATCCGTCCGGAGTGGATCGCCCCGCCCCAGGAGCCGGCGAGCACCGCCTGGCAGCCCCCGCCCGCCTCGGTCCGGTGGATGGTCGCCGCCGGCCTGCTGCTCGTCGGCAGCCTCTCCCTCGGCTTTCTGGGCGGTCGCATGACCGCCGACCCGCCGCCGCTGCACGCCGCGCTGGCGACGGCCTCGGACGGCCTGCTGCTCCAGGCGCTGCCCCGCGTGCACTCGGTGGGGCTGTCCAGCAGCGCCGTCGACACCATCGCCCGCGGCAACACCTACCTGCTCGCGGGGCCGCTCGGCGGTCCCTACGAGGTCATGGGTGTGGTCCGCTGGGACGAGACCGACTACCTGCCCGTGCCCACCGCGGGCGAGCGGGGCGAGATCGTCGTGGCCGTGGGCCCCGCCGGCGGCTGGAGTCGCGGCAAGCAGCTGGCGCTCAACGATCTGTCCGCTTCGTCGGTCGAGATCCTGGGCCGGCGCGCCATCGACTCCCCCCGCTGATCGAAAGCCCTCAACTTTCGGGTAGGAGCGCCGATCAGATCCCCAACGCTGGGAGGCGTTCCGGGAGGTTATCGGCATGGGCACTGGGGACTCGCGACTCGAAGAGCTCGCACGCAGCAACTCCGACCTCGATCGCAAGGTCTTCGACCTCCAGGCCCTGCTCAAGGCCGGCGAGGCCCTCTACGACGTCCTGAAGATCGCGCCGCTCTGCGACCTGCTGATGGCGATGTGCCGCGAACGCGCCCGCGTGAACAAGCTGGCCGTGCTCGTCCAGGACGACGAGGTCGATCCGCCGGTGCTCCGCGTGCGCGCCACCCATGGCCTGCCCGAAGAAGCCTCCGAGATCATCGCCCCCGCCACCGACGGCATCCTCCGCCGCCTCCTGCTGGCCGGAGAGCCCTTCTCGATCATCGACCCCGCCGGTCGCCCCCGCTTCCCCTACATCTTCGACGAGCACGGCCTGGAGACCCTGGAGGGGCAGCTCTGGATCCCGCTCGTGATGCCGGACCGGCTCGTGGGCTTCCTGAGCGTCGGCCTGGACATCGACGGGCGGCCGATCTCCGCCGACGATCAGGCTTTCCTGTCCGCGCTCTGCTCGCAGGCGGCCGTCGCCATCAACACGGCCAACCTCTACGAAGGCATCGAGGTCGCGCGGAGGCGCCAGGCGCGCAGCTTCCACCAGCTCGAGATCCTCTTCGACGTCAGCAAGAAGCTCGGCGAGGTGAGCAACCTGCAGGAGATGCTCAGCATCATCCTCGGCAAGGCGATCGGCGCCGTGGAGGCCGAGAAGGGCTCGCTGATGCTCGTGGACGAGGGCAGCGACGAGCTGGTCATCCGCGTCGTCGAAGGGCTGCCGCCGAAGGTGCAGAAGAAGATCAACGAGGGCGAGATCAAGCCCCGACGCTTCAAGCGAGGCGAGGGCGTCGCCGGCTCGGTCTGGGAGAACGGCGTCATCCAGCGCGTCAACAACATCGAGGCGGACGGGGACTTCACCGCCCGCGAGGACACCTACGCGCGCAGCCTGCTCTGCGTGCCGCTCATCGCGGACGACGAGGTCATCGGCGTCATCAACATCACCAACCGCAAGAACAACCAGCCCTTCGTGGACGCCGACGAGAGCATCCTGCGGGCGCTGGCCGACCAGGCGGCGGGCGCGATCACGAAGGCGCGGCTGTACCAGGACGCCATCACAGACGGCCTCACCGGTCTGTGCATCCGGCGCTTCGCCATGCACCGCCTGCGCGAAGAGGTGAAGCGGGCCCAGCGCTACGACAAGGCGCTGTCCGTGATCATGTGCGACATCGACCACTTCAAGGTCGTCAACGACACCTACGGCCACCCCATCGGGGACGCGGTCATCGTGGGCTGCGCGCAGAGCATCTTGAAGAGCTGCCGGCAGGGCATCGACGTGGCGGGACGCTACGGCGGCGAGGAGTTCCTGATCGTGCTGCCCGAGACGGATCTCGAAGGCGGCCGGATCGCCGCCGAGCGCCTGCGGCAGCTGTTCGCCGGCATCGAGACGCCGCTGGACGACGGGGGCGTGCTCAAGAAGACGATGAGCTTCGGCGTGACGGTCTTCGGCCCCGGCGACACCGCGGAGTCCCTCGTGAAGCGCGCGGACGAGGCCCTCTACGCCAGCAAGGAGGGCGGCCGGAACTGCGTGCACGCCTTCGCCGCCGACCAGCTCAGCGATCTGCCGCTGGTGGTCGACGAGGACCTGGCGGTGGACACCACCGGCGAGTTCCAGGCCGACCCGGAGCCCCCCGTGAAGGGGGAGGCCGACGCCGCCTGATCAGCGCCCTGCGAGGTACTCGAACTCGGCGTAGTTCCCGACCATCCGGTCGGTGTTGAAGGCCGGCAGGCACGAGGCGATGGCCGCGCGGCAGCGCTCCAGCCAGGCCTGGGGCAGACCGTCGGCGCCGCGGTCGTAGTAGAGCGGCACGATCTGCTCTTCGATGATGCGGTAGAGCGCCTCGCGGTCGGCGCGGTCGCCTGCATCGACGTCGTCGCTGGGGTCGGGGCTGCCCACGGCCCAGCCGGCGAGGGGCTCGAGCTCGTAGCCCTCCAGCCACCAGCCGTCGAGCGTGGAGCAGTTGAGGCCCCCGTTCATCGACACCTTCTGACCCGAGGTGCCGCTGGCCTCGCGCGGGCGGCGCGGGTTGTTGATCCACACGTCCACGCCCTGGACCAGGGCGCGGCCGATGCCGATGTCGTAGTCGGGCAGGAAGACCACGCGGCCCGCCAGCTCGGGGTGGCCGGCGGCGGCGAGCACCCGGGCGACGACGTCCTTGCCGTGCTCGTCCCGCGGGTGGGCCTTGCCGGCGTAGAGCAGGTTCACGGGGCGATCGGAGTCGGCCATGAAGCGGATGGTGCGCTCCAGGTCGCTGAGGATCAGGTCGCCGCGCTTGTAGGTCGCGAAGCGGCGGGCGAAGCCCAGGAGCAGCGCGTTGGGATCGAGCTGGGCGCCCGTGCGCGCGGCCACCAGCTGGATGAGCCGGCGCTTCTGCGCGCCGTGCACCGACCAGAGGGACTCCAGGTCCAGGTCGTCCAGCTCGGTCATGCGCGCGGGGTCCGTGAGCCGCCGCTGCCAGTCCGGGCCCAGGTGCTCGCCGAGCAGCGCCTGGAGCTCGACGCCCAGCCAGGACGGCGCGTGCACGCCGTTGGTGATGTGGGTGATCGGGACCTCGTCCACCGGCAGATCGGGCCAGAGGTGAGCCCACATCGCGCGGCTGACCTCGCCGTGCTTCGCGGAGACCCCGTTGGTCGCGCGCGTGCCGCGCATCCCCAGCACGGTCATGCAGAACTGCTGGTTGCTGCCGGGGACCTCGCGGCCCAGGTCCATCAGCTCCTGCCGGCCGAGGTCCAGCTGGCTGCGGAAGGGCCAGAGCACCTCGTCCACCAGCTCCTGCCAGAAGCGGTCGTGCCCCGCGGGCACGGGGGTGTGGGTCGTGAAGACGCACTGCTGCTTGACGAGGGCGTGCGCCGTCTCGAAATCGAGCCCGCGCGCGAGCTCCTCGCGGATGCGCTCGAGCGTGACGAAGGCGCAGTGGCCCTCGTTGAGGTGCAGCACGTCGGGGTTGCGGCCCAGGCCGCGCAGCACGCGCACGCCGCCGAGGCCCAGCAGGACTTCCTGGCGGATGCGCATGGTCGCGTCGCCGCCGTAGAGGTTGTGGGTGAGCGCGCGGTCCCAGTCCGAGTTGCCCGACACGTTGGTGTCGAGCAGGTACAGCCGCGTGCGGCCGACGCGGGCCTCCCACACGATGGCGCGCACGTTGTGGCCGGCGATGGGCACGAAGACCTGGAGCGGCTGGCCGCCGGCGCCGATGGCGCGGGTCAGGCCGAGGCTCTTGGGCGTCTGCTCGGGGTAGTCCTCGTGCTGGCGGCCATCCTTGATCGTCTGCCGGAAGTAGCCGTGCCGGTAGAAGAGGCCGAGGCCGACGAAGGGCACGCCGAGGTCCGAGGCGGACTTGATGTGGTCGCCCGCGAGCACGCCGAGGCCGCCCGAGTAGATGGGCAGGCCCTCGTGGATGCCGAACTCCATGGAGAAGTAGGCGACGCCGCTGAGCTTGCTCTGCCCGCCCTCGACGTGGTTGCGGTGCCACCAGGTGTCGGCCGAGGCCTCGTACTCGCCCAGCATCTGGACGACCGCATCGAGGCGCCCCAGGAATTCCGGGTCCGCGGCCAGCTCGTCCCAGCGGGAGCGCGGGATCGAGGCGGCGAAGGCGCAGATGCGGCCCCGGTGGGCGCGCCAGGCGATCGGGTCGATGGACTCGACCAGCGCGCGGGCGGCTGGGGTCCAGGACCACCACAGGTTGCCGAGCAGTCGCTCGAGCGGGGTGATGGCCTGGGGCAGCTCGGGGAGAAAACGGTCGGTCATGCGGGGTCCTGAAGGAGCTTCAGCCAAGCGGCGAAGGGGTCGGTGGCGACGAAGTCGCGGGCGCGCTGGAGCAGGAGCTCGTGGCTGTTCTGGGTGATGGTGTCCAGCAGATCGAGGTCGGCGAGGAAGTCGCGGAGGGTCAGGTGGCCCTGCTCCTCCAGCAGCGTCTCGAGCCAGCCCCGCAGGGTGTCCTGGAAGTCGTCGCGACCGGTCCAGGCCGTCAGCGCCTCGCGCACGACGGCGGCGACGGCTTCGGGGTCGCCCCGGCGCAGCTCGGCCGCGGCCATCGCCCCGGTCCAGTCCCAGGTCCCCTGGAGCAGGGCCTCGCGCACGGCGGCCTGGTCCTCGGCCCGCGACGGGTCGGACAGCAGGTAGACGATGCGCTGGAGCACGCTCGACATGGCGGTGTCGGCGAACTCGGCGGCCTTGCGCTCGACCTGGCGCTCCAGCTCCCCGCCGACGGCGCCCAGCGCTTCTTCGGCCAGCGCCCCGAAGACGCCGGCGCGCTGCTTGGCCCGGGCTCCGAAGCCGCCGAGGGCGCCGGTCAGGCCCTTGCCGATCTTCGCCCCGGAGACCGGCGCGGCGACGCGCTTGCCGAAGTCCACGAGGGTGTTCTGGAGGATCTCCCGGAGCAGCTTGCGCACCGGCTCGCGGTCGAGCAGCGCCAGCAGGGCGTCCCGGTCGGGGTGGTAGGGCTGGGCTGCGAGGCGCTCGGCGGCCTGGCGCACCTCGGCGGGCACGACCTCGCGCAGCGGGCGCCCCTCGGCCTCGATGCGGTCGACGAGCTCGCTCCAGGCGGTCAGCAGGCGGGCTTCGCCGTGCTCGCTGCCCAGCCAATCGCGGGTCGCTCCCGCGAGCATCTCGGCCACGCGCTCCGGGTCGAGCACCTCGCCCAGGGCGCGGGCGAGCAGATCGTCGACCAGCAGGTCGATCAGGCCCCCGAGGGGGCCGTCGGGGTCGTTGAGGCGGGCGAGCAGGTCGGGCATTTCTTCGACGTGACTCTAGTGGGAGTTACGAGAATCGGGAAGCGGGTTGTCTCGCTCCGCAGGGCTCGGCGGCGGATCCACGCCGCCCCGAGGGGCCGGAGGCGCCCAGGTCATGCTGCTACAGAGGGATGTTCCCGTGCTTCTTCGGCGGGTTGGTGTCCCGCTTGCCGCGCGTCATGCGGAAGGCCTGGGCGAGCTCCTTGCGGGTGTCTTCGGGCCGGATGACCCGATCGATGTAGCCCAGCTCCGCGGCCTTGTAGGGGTTCGCGAAGGTCTCGCGGTAGTCGGCGACCAGCTCGGCGCGCTTCGCCTCGGGGTCCTCGGCCTCCTTCAGCTCGCGCCGGAAGATGATGTTCACCGCGCCGTCCGCGCCCATGACCGCGATCTCGGCCGCGGGGTAGGCCAGGTTCACGTCCGCGCGGATGTGCTTGCTGTTCATGACGTCGTAGGCGCCGCCGTAGGCCTTGCGGGTGATGAGCGTGATCTTCGGCACCGTCGCCTCGGCGAAGGCGTAGAGCAGCTTCGCGCCGTGCTTGATGATGCCGCCCCACTCCTGCTGGGTGCCGGGCAGGAAGCCGGGCACGTCCACGAGGGTCAGCAGCGGGATGTTGAAGGCATCGCAGAAGCGCACGAAGCGCGCGGCCTTGATGGAGCTGTTCACGTCCAGGCAGCCCGCGAGGTGCTGCGGCTGGTTCGCGACCACGCCGATCGACCGGCCCTCGATGCGCAGGAAGCCGATGATGATGTTCATCGCGTACATGTCCTGGACCTCCAGGAAGTGGTGGTCGTCGGCGACGGACTTGATGATGTCGCGGATGTCGTAGGGCTTGTTGGGGTTGGCCGGCACGGCGCCGACCAGCTCGGTCGTCGGCCGGTCCCAGGCGTCGTCGGTGGCGACGATCGGCGCGTCCTCGACGTTGTTGGACGGCATGAAGCTCAGCAGCTCGCGCATCAGCGCCATGCAGGTCGGCTCGTCGGGCACGCTGAAGTGCGAGACGCCCGAGCGGGCTCCGTGCGCGCTGGCGCCGCCGAGGCTCTCCTTGTCGACCTCCTCGTGCGTCACCGTCTTGATGACGTCCGGGCCCGTCACGAACATGTAGGACGAGCCCTCGACCATCGCGATGAAGTCGGTGATGGCCGGCGAGTAGACCGCGCCGCCGGCGCAGGGCCCGAGGATCGCGCTGAGCTGGGGCACGACGCCGCTGGCGAGGGTGTTGCGCAGGAAGATGTCCGCGTAGCCGCCGAGGCTGACCACGCCCTCCTGGATGCGCGCGCCGCCGCTGTCGTTCAGGCCCACCACGGGCGCGCCGTTGCGCACCGCCAGGTCCATCACCTTGCAGATCTTGCGCGCGTAGGCCCCGCTCAGGGAGCCGCCGAAGACCGTGAAGTCCTGGGCGAAGACGTAGATGGGGCGGTCGTCGACCGTGCCGTAGCCGGTGACGACGCCGTCCCCGAGCACCTGCTGCTCCTCCATGCCGAAGTCGCGGCACTGGTGCACCACGAAGGCGTCCAGCTCCACGAAGGACCCGGGATCCAGCAGCAGGTCGATGCGCTCGCGGGCGGTCAGCTTGCCATGGGCGTGGTGGCGCTCGATGCGCGCGGCACCGCCGCCGGCCTTCGCCTGTTCCCATTTGCTGTCGAGCAGGTCCAGCTTCGCCTGCAGTTCGGGGCTCACGTCGGTCATGGGGGCTCCAGGAGGGGCGCGCATGATAGCGGGCCTTCAGCTGGCGGTGACCTCGGGGCGGGCACGGTCTGAGAGACGGGTGAATGCCCAGTAGGTGAGCAGGGGCCAGGGGAACTGCACGAGCATCAGGATCTGGAGCGGCCAGACGGTCTGAAGACCGCGTGCCCGCGCGTCGCGGCCGACCCAGACCGCGCTCCAGATCATGGCGGCCAGGCAGGCCAGGCCGACGATCGTGGCGAGGGTGATCATCAGGACGAAGAAGGTGGTCTCGACGGGGGTCATGCTCGGCTCCTCAGGTTCATCTGGGGGTACGGGCATGGGATCCGGGCATTCCCCGGATTCGGTCGAGGGCCCCGCTTGGGCCTACTCCTCGGGTGCTGTGGGTTCGGCGCCTTGCTCGGGGGCACCGACCTGCGGTGCGTCGTCCGCCGTCTTGCGGATGAGGAACTGCACGCGGCGGTTGCGGGCGTGCTCGTCCTCCGTCTGTGCCTCCGGCTCGACCATCTGTTCCTCCCCAAACCCGATGGCCGTCAGGCGCTCCTCGGCGATGCCCGCGCCCACCAGGTAGCGCTTCACTGCGTCCGCGCGGCGCTGGCTGAGGTCCTTGTTGTAGTCGTCGGGCGCGCGCGAGTCGGTGTGCCCCTGGATCTCGACCTGCAGGATGCTCGGGTAGTCGCCGAGCACGGTCTGCACCGCGTCCAGGACGGGCAGCGACGCCTTCTTGATCGTGTCCTTGTCGAGGTCGAAGTAGACCTTGTCGAGGATGATGATCTCGTTCTTCTCGATGTCGATGAGCGCCAGCGACTCGTCGGGGCAGCCGTCGGTGTCTTCGATGCCGTTGAGGACTTCCTTCTCCTCGGGGCAGCGGTCCGTGGCGTCGTGCACGGTGTCCTGGTCGTTGTCCCACTCGGGGCAGCCGTCGGCGTCCTCGAAGCCGTCGAGGTCCTCGGGGGTGTGAGGGCACTGGTCGGCGTCGTCGGTCACGCCGTCCCGGTCGGGGTCGGGGTCGGGCACCTGGACGATCTTCTCGACCACTCTCTCGACCACCTTGCCGTCGCACTTGCAGTCCAGGTCGAAGCCCACGGCCGCGAAGAGCCGCAGGTCGGGGCCGCCCCAGCCCGGGCCGATGCCCCGGCCGCCACCGATGCGAAACCAGGCCGGGCCCGCCTTCGGGTTGACCAGCACCGACAGCGCCAGCTCGGACGGCGTGCTCCGGGGCGTGAAGGGGGTCAGGCCGGCGCTGGTGAGCGTGTCGGGGTTGATGACCGTGGCGCCGACCCACTCGAGCTGCGGCTCGATCTGGCCGTCGAGCAGCGGCACGCCGAGCGCGAGGCCCCACCGGAACTCGTCGTCGACGACCAGGTTGCTCAGGCTGCGTCCGCCAGTGTTCACCTGGAAGCCGACGTTGGCCATCAGCTCGAAGATGGCGACCTTCGCGCCCACGGCCAGGTCGCCGCCGATGCCCCAGGCGCCTGAGCCGAGGAAGAGCTCGCGGGTGCCCGTCGGGACCACCAGGCGCGGCGCCAACGACAGGTTCAGGGGCGCGTTGTCGCCCTGGCGCAGCAGCGCGATCCCCAGCGCGACGGTGGTGTCGCCGACGCCCGCGCGCCGGTCCGCGTGGCCGAGCAGGCGGGCGTTGTCCCAGGACGCGTCCTCGCCGGCCTGGAGCTGCAGGAAGGGGAGCTGCACGCCCAGCTGGAGCCACTCGTTGAAGGCGACCGAGACGCCGAGGTCGAAGCCGACGAGGTGGTCGATGACGCCGCCGTGCCGGCCCAGGTCCGCCGCGTTCCCGATCTCCAGGGGGCGCAGCCCGTAGTGCACGTCGAGAAAGGCGCCCATCGACAGCGTCTTCGGCTGCGCGGCGTCCCGCACCAGGGTGAAGCCCCGGCTCTGGGGCGCGGGATCGAAGCGCTGGATGTCGATGCTCGTGTCCGACGCCGTCTGCGCCTGCGCGGCGGTCGGCAGCAGGAAGAGGCCGAGCAGGCCCAGAAGCAGGGCCTTCGGGGGTCCGCGGCGCTGCGACCGGCGACGACGACCGAGGCCGAGGATCGCCGCCACCATCAGGAGCGCGAGCGTGCCGCCGCGGCGCGCACCGGGGGCGATGGTCGGGCTGCAGCCCGAGCCCTGGAGGTAGGGCAGGGCGGGCGCGCTGGTGTCCGCAGAGTCGTCGTCGTCGGTCGGGGTGCTGTCGTCGTCG
>JAJDAI010000970.1 GCA_029261955.1 Deltaproteobacteria bacterium
GGTCGACCAGCCGATGACGACGGCCCACAGCGCCGTCGTGCGCCCGAGCCCCCCATCCAGCCAGAGCGACACGCCGAGCTGCGCCCCGATCGCGATGACGCCCAGGACCTTCAGGTGGCCCAAGGTCACGAGGCCCGACTGGAGCACCCGCTCGGGGTGGTTGAGCAGGTCGAGGTCGAAGTCCTTGTGCTCGTCGAAGACGCGCAGCATCAGGAAGAAGGACCAGGCGCCCGCGAAGCCAACGAGGTCCGCCGGGGCCAGCGCGAGGGCGCCCTCCGTCGCGAGGGACCGGCCGAAGAGCAGCGCGGTGGCGTACATGATGAAGAAGAGCACGCCGTGAGCCGGCGGGAAGCGCTCGTTCATCCAGCCGAGCAGGCGAGCGGGCAGCGGGGAGGTCGGTGTGAGGTCGGCCATGGTTGGCCGAGGCATAGCACGGTCCGGCGGGGGCGAGCTTGCGGCCTGGGGAGCCGGCGAGGTCCCGGCCGGGCTCCCGGGTCTATGCTGCGCCGTGCGTTGGCTCCTCCCCCTGCTGCTCTGCGCTTGCGTCGCCCCGGCTCCTCCGGCGGCCCAGTGGTCGATCGCCGCCTCGCATGAGGTCTGGACCGTGGACCTGCTGCTCACCGGGCTGCGCAGCGAGTCGGTGCACGTGGAGCTGCCGGACTTCGGCGACTGGCGCGAGCACGCGCCCGGCTACCTGAGCGGGCTGCCAGCCGAAGGCATCGAGCTGCCCGTGACCGCAGGCAGCGCTTCGCTCCGCTACCAGGTGCACCCGCGGGTCCTGGGCGACGCCGTGCACGACGAACACCCGCTGCTGGCGCACTGCGGCGACGACTTCTGCTTCGGATTCGCCTGGAACGTGCTGGCGAGGCCGGATGGCGACATGGTCGGGGCGGTCGAAATCGCGCCGCCTCCGCGCTGGTCCGTGGCGACGTCCTGGACCGAGGTGTCTCCGAGGCGCTTTGCCCTCGCGGACGTCGCCGACAACGGCCTGCTGGGCGTGGCCGAGCGGATCGCCGGCTTCGACGACGGCGAGGTGCTCGTGTCGCACCTCGGCGGCGACCTGGAGCTGGCGAAGGCGGTCGGGGACCGGGCGAGCCAGCTCGTGCGCGGCTTCGAGCAGCGGCTGGGCTACGCGCCCACCGGCCCCCTGCGCATCCTCGTCACCGAGCCGCCCGGCTGGGGCACCAACGCCGGCACCGGCATCCACATGACGCTCGCGGCGGACCGCCAGGGCGAGCTGGAGTCCTCGGCGACGCGCTTCCTGGCCCACGAGATCGGCCACAGCTGGATGGGGCACGCGATCTCGCCGACGCCGCGCACGCTGGTGTGGCTGCGCGAGGGCTGGACCGAGTACCTGGCGATGCGCGCGGTGGTCCAGGGCGGCTTCGAGCAGCCAGGCTGGTTCGCCGAGCGGCTCCTGTCCTTCGAGCAGCAGGCGCTGCACTCGATCGCCATCGACCGCGTGGACTTCGCGAACCCGGAGCTCGACTGGAGAGGCGATGCGGAGCTGGAGCAGCTGGCCTACGGGCTGGGCGCGCTCTTGGCTTTCGCGGTCGACGTGCGGTCCGAGGGTGGCCTGGAGGGGATCGTTCGGGACTGGCTGGACTCGGCGCCCCTCGAGATCGACCACGCCTGGCTGATGGCCGACCTGGAGGCCCGCGGGCTCGGCGCGTTCGTGCGGGACGCGCTGCGCGGCGCCGAGGTGCCGGGCGTGACCCCCGCCCTGCTCGAGGCGGGCTTCGAGCGGGGCCAGCGGGACACGATGCTCACCTGGATCGGGGTGGCGACCGACGCCCGCACCATCACGGCGCTGGCCCCGGGCGGACCGGCCGAGCGAGGCGGCGCCCGAGTCGGCGACCGAATCCTGGGCTGGTACCCGGCGCGCAACGCGCGGGTGCAGGTCCCCGAGGCCATCGACGACCCCCACCCCTTCGGGCTGACGGCCCTCGTGCCTGGGCGGCAGGCGGTCATCGACGTCAACCGCGACGGCGAGGAGCTGCAGATCCCCGTCGAGCCCGAGCTGCGCGCCGGCGGCCTCGTGGACGGCTGGGTGCGCGGCGAGGGATTCTTCACCCCATGAGCAACTTCGCCCAGCTCGTCCTGCGGCACGCGGCGACCCAGCCCGAGCGGATCGCGCTGATCCTGCCGACGCGCTGGGACGCATCGGGGGTGCACGAGACGGAGCAGGTCAGCTACGGCGAGCTGGCCGAGCGCATCGGTCGCTTCCAGGCGGGCCTGGCTGAGCAGGGTTTGAAGAGCGGCGACCGCATCGTGCTCATGTTCCCGGTCGGCCTCGACCTCTACGCGCTGACGCTGGCCGCCATGGCCTCGGGCCTCGCGGTGGTGCTGGTGGACGCCGGCATGCCGCCGAAGAAGATCCTCCAGGCCATCCGCAGCGCGAAGGCCCAGGCGATCGTCTCCGTGCACGCCCTGCTCAAGTTCCGCTTCCTGGCGCCCGCCCTGTGGGGGCTGCGCTGGTTCTGCAGCGATGGACGCGGGCTGCTCTTGCGGCCCTTCAGCGCCTTGCGGGGGGAGGCGGACGAGCCGGCGGCGGTGCCTCGGGACGCGGACGATCACGCGCTCATCACCTTCACCTCGGGCAGCACGGGCCGGCCCAAGGGCGCCGACCGCACGCACGGGCTGCTGACGGCGCAGCACCACGCCCTCAGCGAGCACTTTCCCCACGAGCCGGACGAGGTGGACCTGCCCGCCTTCCCCGTCGTCGTGCTGCACGACCTCTGCTGCGGCGTGACGGCGGCGGTGCCGCCCATCGACTTCCGGGCGGTGGGGAGCGCGGACCGCGAGGTGGTGCTGGGCTTCGCGCGGAACGTGGGGGTCACCCGAATCGCGGGGGCGCCGGCCTACATCGAGCGGCTCGTGTCGGCGCCCCTGGACCTGCCCAGCCTCCGGCAGCTCGGGGTCGGCGGCGCGCGCGTGTCCCGGCAGCTCTGCTCACGGATCCGGGCGGCGACGGCGGCCGAGGCGAAGGTGCTCTACGGCTCCACGGAGGCGGAGCCCATCGCCAGCGTGTCCATCGACGAGGTGCTCAGCGCGGAGGGCGTCGGGGTGCTCGTGGGGGCGGTCGCCCGGGTCGCCGAGGTCCTCCTGGTTCAGCTCCCCGAGGGGGAGTTCTCGGGGTCGATGGCGGATCACGCGGTCGAGGCAGGGGAGATCGGCGAGCTCGTGGTGCGCGGCCCGCACGTGAACCGGGGCTACCTCGACGACCCCGTCGCCACCGCCGCCAACAAGGTCTTCGAGGGGGACAGCGTCTGGCACCGCACCGGCGATCGGGCCCGCTGGGACTCGGAGGACCGCCTGTGGCTCGTAGGCCGGGTGCCCGACGTGGTCGCAGTCGGCGAGCGCTCCGTGGACCCCTACCCCCTCGAAGAGGCCCTGGAGGCGCGCGAGGGCATCCGGCGCTGCGCCCTGGTCGCGGGCCCCGTGCTCGCGGTGGCGGGGGACGAGCAGGCCATCGGGGAGCTGGGCGACCTGCCGGAGCTCGCGGGGATCGAGATCCGGGCCCTGGACTCCCTGCCCGTCGACGCCCGCCACAACAGCAAGATCGACCGCGTCGCCCTGCGCGCGCGGCTCACCTGAGGACCTGAATGCGCTCCGAAGTCGCCGCTGAGCTCGAGCT
>JAJDAI010000098.1 GCA_029261955.1 Deltaproteobacteria bacterium
GATGCGCGAGGTCGCTTCCTCTTCGTCGCCCCCGTGCAGGTCGGTGGGGCTGAGGGCTCGGCCCGACTCGCTGGAGCCGGCCCGCGGGACTTCGATCTTTCGGGTCATCGCCTTGACGAGCGAACCCCAGAGCTGATCGGATGCCATTGAATCTCCCAGGTGCCTGTGGTGCTTTCCGCCGGTCAGTGGAGCGCCTCCCCAAGTGCTCACCGTCAACGGGGGCGCCATTATAGGGCCGGCGACTGGCGGTGCCGCCACAGAGCTGTGGGAAAGATCGGGCGAGGGTGGCCGCTGCTACATTGCGGACCCGAATTCCGCCCGAGGGACCTTCCCGTGCGCCCCCGCCGATCGCTTCGCCGACTGCTCAGCCGCGCCCGTTTCTACGGGCTGCCCCACGTGCACTGCCCGACCTGCGGCGGCGACAACGCCGTGCCCGAGGACGGGGGGGAGCGGGTCTGCGCCGTCTGCGGCACGCGGTGGTTTCGCTTCGACCTGAGCGGGGACCTCGCCGCCGATCTGGAGGCGATCGAAGAGCGGGTGGGCGAGGAGAGCTGGTGCGTGACCCTGCACCCCGTCCTCCTGGAGTCCCCCGACGGCGCCGGGGTCTGCCGCCCCGCCCCCATGCGCGGGATCGCGCTGGTCTACCGCCCCGCGCCAGCTTGAGTGCTCGCGTGGGCCCGCGCGCGGAGCGGCGGTTCTGATTCTCACCGGCCATACTGGGCTGCCCATCGCCATGAACGTCACGATCGCCACCCGAGAAGACCTCTTCCCCGCCGTGCACGGCGGCGCCGTGAAGATCGTGCGCACGGCGCAGGCGATCTCGAAGGTCGGCGGCGAGGTCACGATCGTCACCTCGGATCGGCTGCGCTACCACCGCTTCGTGGACGGCGAGCACGAGCTGCTGCCCTACCCGCCGCGCCTCGTCGCCGCGACCCGCGTTCCGCCCGTGCTGCGAGGCCTGCTCGACCGGCTGCACGTGCCCGACTACTGGCGCACGGTGCAGGCCCTGCTGGTCGCGCTCGGCTACCCCGAGGACGAGCACCTGCTCTACCAGCCGATGGTCGACCCGGAGTTCTGGCTCCGCACGCTCTACGTGGGGCGAACCCACCGCAGTGACTGGTTCCAGGCGGAGTTCCCCGGCTTCCTGGCGCCCTGCTACGTCGCGGCCCGGCTGCTGCGCAAGAAGTGCTCGCTGGTCCAGCACAACGTCGAGTGGAAGCGGCTCGAGGACACGACGGAGCTGCCGGTCGATGTGATTGAGCGGCTGCGCGAGATCGAGATGCAGCTCTGCCACCTCGCCGACGAGGTCATCACCTGCAGCTCCGACGACCGCGAGCTGATGCTGCCCGACGACTTCGAGCGGGGCGAGATCACGGTCATCCCGCACGGCGTCGACATCGAGAGCTACGGGCTCAAGAGCGGCGCGGGCATTCGGGATTCGTACGGCGTGCCCGACGATCACGGGCTCATCTTCTTCCACGGAACCCTGCACTACTGGCCCAACACCGTGGCCTGCCGGATCTTCGCTGAGGAGGTTCTCCCGCGCCTGCGCGCGCGAGGGCGCAAGGTCAAGGTCATCGCCGCGGGCATGAACCCGCCGGAGCGCTACCAGCACCCCGACCTGCTCTACCCGGGCGTCGTGGACGACCTGGCGACGCACGTGGCGGCGGCGGACCTCTGCGCCGTGCCCCTGATGGACGGCGGCGGCACGCGGCTCAAGCTGCTCGAGTACTTCGCGGGGCGGGCGCCGGTCGTCAGCACGCGCAAGGGCGCCGAGGGCCTGGTGGTCGAGGATGGCCGCGAGATCTTCCTGGTGGACGACGGCGACTGGGACACCTTCGTCGACCGCATCGAGCACCTGCTGGATGCCCGGCAGGACGCGCTCGGCATGGGGGAGCTGGCCCGGCGCTTCGTCGAGCAGTACAGCTGGCTGCACGTGGGCGAGGCCTTCCTCGAGCTCTACGGGGACCGGGACGCCGTGCGCGGCACCGACTTCAACATCGAGTTCCTGAACCGGGTCGAGCGGGACCAGCGGCCGCTGATCGACGTCGGCGCGGAGCGCTTCGCGGTGAAGGCGCAGGAGCTGGACCGCGTGCACAGCAAGGAGCGGCGCGGCAACGCGAGCACGCTGCTGGTGAAGGACGTCGAGCCGCAGATCGCGCATTGGTCTGCGGAGGAGGTCCAGCACGAGCTGAGCGAGGAGGACATCGTCCGCCACCTGCCGCAGGACGTGGACTGGCAGAAGCCGCGCACGATGATCCTGCTGCTCAACAAGCGCTGCAATTTGAAGTGCGACTTCTGCGACCTGTGGCACTTCACCGACCTGATGCCCTTCGAGCACGCCGCGACCATCATCAAGCGGGCGCCGGCGGCGGGGGTGAAGACCCTGGTGATCACGGGCGGCGAGCCCTTCGTGCACCCGCGCATCTTCGAGATCATCGAGCTGGCGAAGAACCTGGGCCTGGGCGTGAACATCACGACCAACGGCACGCTGCTGCGCAAGGATCTGCAGCGGCTCAAGGACAGCTGGGTGGACTCGCTGTCCATCTCGCTGGACGGCTTCGAGGGCAACCACGATCGGCTGCGGGGCGTGGACGGGACCTACGCCGAGGTCATGGCGACGCTGGACGCGCTCCAGGCCGAGACCGACATCCACCTGAACGTCTACTTCGTCGTCACCAACCAGAACGTGCGCGACCTCGTGCCGGTCTACGACATGACCCACGAGCGCGGCATCGCCTTCGACTTCTGGCCGGTCAACGGCTACCCGCACCTCTTCATCAGCACCGAGGAGGACCGGGCGGTCTACGAGGGGGCCATCGAGCGCATCGCGCAGACCGAGCCGCAGGTGGCGGCGCGCATGGACTACTACCGCTACGGGCAGGAGTACATGGACGGCCGGCGCGACCACGTGCGCTGCCTGGGGCTGAACGAGCAGTTCGGGGTGAACCACGAGGGGCAGCTGGTGCCCTGCTGTGTGTGGGACCAGAAGGGGCTGCAGGTGGGCTCCGCCCTGGACGAGCCGCTGGACCAGCTGCTGTTCAGCGAGCGCGCCCAGGCCATGCGGGAGCAGATATTCGAGGTCGGCTGCGTGGACCAGTGCTTCAACCACAGCTTGTATGAGTTCCAGCAGGCGACGGGGCTGCCCTTCGTCGTGCAGGAGGCGAAGGAGCCGATGGATGAATCGACGGCCGTGATCAAGGAGTCGGGGCAGGCGCGCGAGGGGGCCGCGAAGGCTCGAAGGCGAGCGGCCTCGAAGGCGCGGCGCAAGAAGGAGCTGTCTTCGTGAGTCGCGACGTGTCGAAGCTGAACCTCGGCGGGTCCTACATGGTCCTCGAGCTGACGAACCGCTGCCCGCTGAAGTGCGGGCACTGCGCCGTGGCCGAGGCGCCGCTGGGGCACCCGCACTACAGCGACATCGAGCATCTGTCGGTCGGCCTGGTGCGTGAGCTGCTTGTGGATCTCAAGGCGGCGGGGCTGCGCTTCGACAACCTGGTCTTGTTCTGGCTCGGGGAGCCGCTGAGCAATCCGGATTTTGTCGAAATCTACGAGCTGATCCTGGAGCACACCGGGGACTGCGAGATCTTCGGCAAGCTCGAGGTGCACACGAACACCTTCCCGCTCAAGGAGGAGATCGCGCTGGCGGCGCTGAACAACCGGCAGATCCCGCAGGTCTGGCACCTGACGATGGACGCGATCACGAAGGACACCTTCGCCGTCATCAAGGGCCTGGACGCCTTCGAGAAGTCCCAGAAGCAGAGCCTGAAGATGGTGCAGCTCAAGGGCTCGACGGAGTCGAAGTGGCCCAAGCTCGCCATGCAGTTCATCGTCAGCGACGTGAACGAGGGCGAGGCCGAGGAGTTCGTGCGCTTCTGGACCGCGGCCTACGAGGAGGCGGGGTTGCCCATCGCGACCACCGGCTTCCACGTGCCCAGCGAGGGGCCCGAGAACTACATCTACCTGAAGTCGCTGGACTGCCCGACGCCGCAGGAGCAGGAGCGCCAGAACCGGGTCTACGTCGGCCTGATGAAGCGGCTGGGCTTGCGGTCCCCGGTGGATCCCGACGCCGAGGAGAAGGTGGAGTCGGAGATCCCGCGGGAGCTCAGCACGCCCTGCTCGGGCTTCTTCATGACGCCGACCATCGGCAGCGACGGGCGCATCACGATGTGCACGCGGGACAACAGCTACCACCTGGTGGTGGGGAACCTGAAGGACGCGTCCTTCTCCAAGATCTGGCTGGACTCGCCGGTCCTGAACCGGCGCCGCCAGATGGTCGCGCGCGGCGACTACAGCGAGCTGCCCTACTGCCAGACCTGCTTCATCCCCTCGAGCGTGAACTACTCGGGGATCACGCCGGAGCAGATCTCGGGCTTCCTCGGCGGGGCGGAGCTGGAAGGGGCCTTGGTCGAGGCGCCGTCGGGGCTTCCGAAGTGGGCGCGGCCCTTCCCGGATGACTACGCGGGCAAGCCCCAGGACCAGGTCTACGAGGACCGGACGGGCACGCGGCTCGTGCAGATCGGAGGCCAGTGATGGAGGGCTTTTTCGTGGGCGACGCGGCCCGCTACAACGACGGCCTGGGCCACAAGGTCAAGCTGCGGCTCGCGGACGGCCTGCCCACGCAGGTGCACGTCAGCATCACCGACCGCTGCTGCCTGCCCTGCCGCATGTGCGACATCTGGCGGATCAGCCCGAAGGAGGAGATGACCACCAACGAGTGGAAGGGCGTCTTCGACCAGATCGGGGCCTGGGCGGGGCCGGTGGGCCTGAACTTCGCGGGCGGCGAGCCCTTCCTCCGCAAGGACATCTTCGAGCTGACGCGCTACGCGACCGACCTGGGCTTCACGGTCACGTCGAATACGAATGCGACGGTCTTCAACGCGGACAAGGTGAAGCGGCTGGCGGATAGCGGGTTGGACATCCTCTATGTCTCGCTGGACGGCTTCGAGGCGAAGAGCCACGACCACATGCGCGGCGAGGTCGGCACCTACGACAAGGTGATGCGCACGCTGGACCTGGTCGATGAGGTGCCGAACCCCCGCGTCATCGTCGCGATGATCATCAGCAAGCTGAACGTGGGCGAGATCATCCCCATGGCCGACTGGACCCGCGAGCGGGACTACCAGGTGGTCTACCAGCCGCTCTTCAACAACTTCGGGCGCGAGTACGACCCGCAGTGGTACGTGAAGTCGCCCTTGTTTCCCCGCGAGGAGCACCTGGATCAGCTGGATGCCTCGCTGGACTACCTGATCGGCATCAAGGAGAACGACGGGCACGTCTGCAACGCGGTGGGGCAGCTGAGGGAGATGAAGCGCTACTTCCGCTCGCCCAGCGTGTCGAACGGGCTGCCCTGCAACGCCGGGCACTCGGACATCAGCCTCGACCCCTACGGGAACATGCTGCTGTGCTTCTGGCTGCCGCCGGTGGGGGACGTCAGGAAGACGCCGATCCCGTGGATGTGGAACTCGGCGAAGTCGCAGCGGAGGCGGTGGCAGGCGCACAACTGCCCGCGGACCTGCAACATGCTGAACTGCAACTTCGAGCACTTGTAGAGACAGGCCGAGCAAAAACAGCAAGTTATGGCCTGGTTCGTTGTCGAACGCTTCCCTCTAGACACACCGGGGACACACGGATACGGTGGCTCCTCTCGTAAGGAGGGGTGATGGCGTCTGTCTCCGTGAAGCACCTGGGTAGCGGCAAGTACAAGTTGCGGTGGCGCGAGCTCCGGCCGGGCCCGGACGGGCTTCCTCACCGCGGGCCGGACGGCCGCCTGGTGCATCGCGCGCGTTCGCTGACGGTGCAGGGTCGCGCGGACAAGGACCAAGCCCTCGCCGACATCCAGCGCTCCCTGCTCGAGGAGGGCGAATACCGGCCGAGGACTGCCTCGGAGGTGCCGACCGTCGCCAACCTGGAGGAGGCCGCGCTGGAGTGGCTCGCGTGGAAGCGAACCCGCTGCAAGCCCCGCAGCGTCCGGACCTACCTGGGGCACATCACCCGGTTCTTCGAGGCGGTGCGCGGGCTGCGGGGCATCCCGGCCGATCGACCCATCGGAGTGGATGAACTGGGACGTGACCTCCTGATCGAAGTCGTGGCCCGCTGGCAGAAGCTGGGTCGCTCCGAGGCGTGGGTCTACTCGGCCTCCCGCTCTGCCCTGGACATGTGGCGGTGGGTCAGCGACGACGTCCGCCGCTTCCCCGGCGTCCCTGTGCCGCCGCGTGAGGCGAAGGCCGTCTTGCCGCGGGTGCCGGTCTACGTGGCTCCGCCAGCCCCAACCCTGGCGGAGGTGGACGCCTGCCTCCGGCACCTGCCTGCGCGCGCCTACAGCTCCAGGCGGGTGGGGGCGCTCCTGCGGTTCACAGGGCTGCGAATCAGCCAGATCCTGGCCCTGCGCCGCGAGCACATCGACATCGAGGGCCGGAGCCTCGTTGTCCCAATCGGCAAGTCCGCGCACGAGGAGGCGGAGCGGCGCACGGTCCCGATATCCAGTCACCTCATCGCGGAACTGCGTCCCTGGCTGGAGGGGCTGACCGGCCCGAGCCGCATCGTGCCTGCATACGATCGTGCAGGTTCAGAGCGTCCAGCGAACCGGCGCGTGCAGTCGCTGGCAAAGGGCTGGGAGGCGGCCACCGAGGCTGGCGAAACCCGGCGATCGGTCTGGGCTCCGCCCAACCGCAGGATTTCGAGACCCGAGCACGCCTTTCGCGCGGCTTTTCAGGCCTTTCTGACGAGCCACGGCGTCGATGAGCTCGTGGTCGACGCGCTCGTTGGCCACCGCGGTCGCTCGGTTCGAACCCGGCACTACGCGGGCGCCGACGTCCTGTGGGACCGGATGGTCGAGGCGGTCGACCTGCTGCCGGCGATCGACTGGGTCGGCCCGAAGGGCGGCGCGGTGATCCCGCTTCGGGCGCGGCGAGCAGCGCGGGCCGGAACGAAGCGACGCTGATCTCCAAGCGGCGGAGGACCACCGAGGTCAGGTTCCGTCGCCGGTGTCGCCGTCCCCCGGCGTCGCGACGAGCTGCTCGTGGGTGGTCCACTCCACGAACTCCAGGACCCGTCCGACGTTGGCGTGGTCCCGGCGCTCTGGGTTTCGGAGAGGAAGGCGAGCCCAGAACCTCAGACCGTTGTCGACCTCCTTGCGCAGAAGCTCCCGCTCCTCCGCGGTTGGGGGCTCTGCCCTGACCGCAGTCTGTGTCAGGTTGAGGTGATGCATGACCTCGCCGAGGAGGAGCCGGTCCTGGATTCCTGCGGCGTGCAGGATGGAGAGCGCGAGGTTGCCGGGCAGCTTCGGCTTCGTTCGCGCCCTCGGACCGAAAGCGAGGTGCCAGGACCTTCGGAAGACCTGGCCCAGATCGAGCTCGTTGGCGAGGGCGTCAGCGCTGCGCCTGAGCCCGGCCGCGTTGGTCTGGTCGTGGCGCTCGATAAATTCCATCAAGCGGGCGTATCGCCCGGGCTCTGCCTGACGCAACTCGGAAAGGTGACGAACCGCGAGGCCGTGATGGCGCTCGACGGCGGCCTCGTCGTCGCTCGGATCCTCCGCGATCAGCACGAGGGCGTCGATGTCCGCCTGCTGCACCCCAGGAGGGAACGGCCGATCCGGACGCAGAGCCGTCCGGATCGTCGAGAAGCGCTGAAGCAGCGCAGTCCACCCACCGCCGAGGAAGCGGGCTTGGAGGTCCCGGGCCGCGTCGCTCGCGCCGCACGCGGCGTCGAGGGCGGCCCCCATCAACAGGTTGGGGTCCGTGCCAGGGCGGGCGTCCCCACCGCCTCCTTTCGGAGCGTGGGACTGAACGATGGCTTGTCGCATCAACGCAGTGAAGTCCGAGGCAGGCGCCAACGAGGCGAGCCACCGCTCGGCGTGCTCGCGA
>JAJDAI010000971.1 GCA_029261955.1 Deltaproteobacteria bacterium
ACGGCGGACGACGACGACGTCACCGCGGACGACGACGACGCCACGGGGGACGACGACGACGCCACGGCGGACGACGACGACGCCACCAGCGATCCCACGCTGACCCTCGAAGGCGAGATGAGCTGGGACGAGCAGTGGGGGTTCCTGCCCGACGCGTCGGTGCGGGTCGGTGCCTTCTGGAGCCCCGACTTCCGGTCGATCGCCCAGGAGCGCCTGAGCGTCGCTGTGTCCGTGAACCCCAACCAGGGGGAGGCGGTCTACGCCATCGACATCCCCGAAGGCGGCCCCAGCGACGAGGACCTCATCGCCATCGGCCCCGGCGTCGAGGCGGCCATCTACTTCCTCTTCGCCTACCTCGATGAAGACGAGGACGGCACCTACGACGCCAACGAGATGCTCCTCGGCTCGTCGGACCAGCTGGTGGTCTGGTTCGCCGACGACGTGCCGCCGGACTGGGGCCTGCTCGGCGCCGCGCAGGGCTGGAACCTGGCCGACTGGTGGTCTCTCGTGCAGGAGTCCGCGGAGTTCGAGGCCATTCCCTTCGGCACCAGCGCCTCCGACGGCCCCGCGATCGAGGGTGGGCTGATCCCCGCCCTCTCGGGTGCGGCGCCCGTCAGCAGCGAGCTGCCCCTGCCCGAGGGCACCGTGCTCGGCGCGATCCACGCCGGCGCGGTCCAGGGGCTGCCCATTCCCGAGCCCTTCCTCTTCGTCAGCGAGGCCGACAACGCCGAGCTCGCGCCCAGCCCCTTCCTGGACTGGCTGATCGAGGGGGAGCCGCCGGCGAGCCACGTCGACGAGCTGGAGTGGGGCGACGACGACGACGACGACGACGACGACGAGGGCGGCTTCCAGGTCGTCGCGGACGGGGCGCGCTACTTCATGGTGGCCTGGTTCGACGACGGCGACGCCGTCTTCAGCCAGGGCGGCTGCGACACGGTCGTGGGCGTCTCCGACGGCTACCTGCTCTACCTCGACGGGCGCTCCCTCGACCTCGAGGAGGCCTTCTACGTCCAGCGCATCGGCGTGCGGCCGGGCTGGTCGCTCGCGGCGGAGGGCGACGACGGCCCCGGCTTCTACGGGGTGGAGCTCGGCATCGAGTTGGTGCCCCAGTCACCGGGCGACGACGACGACTCGGCGGACGACGACGACTCGGCGGACGACGACGACTCCGCCGAACAAGAGTGGCCCGGCATCCCCCCCGAGTGCCTCTGACCCTGTAATGTCCGCGCCTCACGCAGGACCGGAGACGCTGTGCGCGCCTACTTCGTACTCGCTCTGCTCGCCCTGCCCGCGGCGGCGCAGGCCGCTCCGCCCCAAGGCATCACCGTGCCGCGGCTGGTGGACTTCTTCTACGAGCCCGCCGGCTCCGAGCCCGCCGGGCGCGGCGGCGCGAAGCTCGAGTTCGCCTCGTACAGCGAGACGCTCGTCCTGGATGCCGACGAGGACTTCGAGCGCCACATCCGCTTCGAGCTGCACAGCGCCCGCAGCCTGAAGCTGCCCGAGACCCTGCCCATGGCGGTGGTGGACGCGGCCCTGGGTGAGGACTGCGAGGTCGACGAGGCCAGCGCCGACGCGGAGCTGAGCGTGTCCCTGGTCGAGGCCCCCCCGGGCTGGTCGCACTTCGCGCGCCCGATGCTCTGCGTGCTCCAGCTGGGCAGCCGCTACGCGCTGCGCGGCGGTGAGGTGAGCGGCGAGATCGTGGTCCGGCGGCCCAAGGTGGCACCCCTGGACGAGGCGGTCTCCTGGCTCTTCCCGGTGCAGCCCCTGGCGGCGCCGGCCCGCAGCTACCGCTTCGAGGTGCAGTTCGGGCCTGAGCAGACCCCCCGCGTCGAAGGCATCGGCTGGTCGCTGGAGCTGCCCACGAACCCCGTGGACGACGAGCGCCGCTCCACCGCCATCGAGCTCGAGGGCGTGCGCAACCTGGTCGTGCCCGCGGCGATGGAGACCCTGTCGGGCCGCCTGCCCCAGTGGCACGTGTCCACGGCCGGCAGCTGGGACGACATCAACCGCGCGCACCGCGACCTCTACGACCTCGCGGCGGAGCCCCACGGACCCGTGCTCGGGCTGGCCGGCCGCGTGCTCGGGCTGCAGGACCCGGTGGCTGCGGTGCGGGAAGCCCTCCGGCTGGCCCTGGACGAGATCGCCTTCGACCCGGCGGGCGGACGCGGCGGCCTCTGGCAGGCTCCGCGCGCGGCTGAGCTGACGGTCGAGGCGGGGCAGGGGACCGCGGTGGATCGCGCCGCGCTGCTCGTGAGCCTGCTGCGTACGGCGGAGCTGCGGGCCGAGGTCCTCTTCGTGAACTCGACCGCCCACCCGGTGTCCTCGAAGCTGCCGGTCGCGCAGCTGAACCAGGTGCTGGTCCTCATCCCGGGCGTGGCCCTGGAGGCCGGCGCGGGCCCGCTCTACGTCGATCCCTCCCGCGGCTCGGCCTGGCTGGGCGCGATCTCCGAGGACACCTTGGGCGCGGACGCGCTGCTGCTCTCCCCGACCGTCGCCCGCTGGCTGCGCCTGGGTGAGGACTCCCCGCCCCGGCGGTGGAGCTGGGCCGCGGCGGAGCTGAAGGACGGGACCTTCCAGGTCTCCACGACGGGCGTGCTCGACGGCGCCCCCGCGGCTCGGGTCCGGAGCTGGGATCGCGCCGGACGCCCGGCGGAGTCCCTGCCGTCCGAGGACCTGGCCTGGCTCGCCGGCTTGGGCATGCCCGCGGACACCGCCATCGAGGACGTGCCCGGCGGGCGCCTCCAGGTCGCGTGGCAGGGCAAGGTGCCGCGGGATCTGTTGCTCGTCGGCGGCACGCTGCCCCTGCCCGCGCTGCCGGCCGTGGCGCTGGGGCCGAAGCGCACCCGCCGCGATGTCTTCCCGCTGGACTCCTCGACCTTCGACCTCGACGTCACGGAGTCCTGGACCTTCCGCGGCCTGCGCCCCGGCGAGTCCGCGGTCGTCGGCCCCCGCACGACGCCCTTCTGGGACGTCGAGGCGCAGTCGGCCTGGTCCGGGCCCGTGCTGAACCGGCGCTACCACCTGCGCTTCTCAGCGCGGGAGATCGCGCCGGCCGCCGCCCACGAGCTGGGGGGCTTCTACGCCTACGTGGAGTCGACCCTGGGCAGCGCGAAGCCGCCGGCCCGCTAGCGTTCAAGCCCGCTCGCGGCCGCCGTTCATGTCGAGATCCCGGTACTGCTGGTCCGGGCTGCGCACCTTCGCC